>JAEZVM010000195.1 GCA_023420795.1 Pseudomonadota bacterium | reverse complement strand
TCGCCGATCGCTTCCAGCATGCGCTCGGCGGCGGTGGCATACGCGAGGCGGTCGCGCTTGCACAGCTCCAGGTACTCCTGCAGGGAGTATTCCTCTTCCCGGGTCCGCTCGTACCGTGCTGCATAGTTGTCAAAGATTTTCATGTAAGGTCCTTTGAGAGAGATCTGCCGGGGTTGGAGGGCGGAAACGAAAATAAGTTTCCGTCTCGCAAGTTCATATTAGGCAGAGTTTTCTTCACTCACCAGAAAATTCTCGATCCGAATTTGCAGCAATACGACACTGGCAAAACAGATTTTCAATTTGCTATTCCAGTTGCGCACCGCATCATGCAGACGCCCCTTCGCAGGCTGCGAGAGCGCGGGAAACTAAAACAAGCTGGCCGGTTTCTTATCTTGTTCTTTCGCCATTCAGGATGCCGCTAGCGTGATGTCGTTAAAGAAAAACATCGCAATGCTTCTGCGGTCTGCCCGAAACAGAATCGGTTTTCTGCGCGGGCATGCATTCTTTATTCTTGTATGGCCGCTGGCTGCTTTCCTGACAGGCCTGATCGGGTGGAGCATTCTTCTCGCGGATCTGGAAGAGAACAGGCAAGAGCTTGAACAGGCATCGCTCAGCCAAGCCGCCGCCTTGTCGCGTGGCTACGCCGAGCAGCTGGAGCGCATGCTCGACTCGACTAACCGGATCCTTCTTCATGTGAAATATGCATGGCATCTGTCCGGCCGGCGGCTGAAGCTGGAAAACATGGAGCCCGGCATGTTTCCGCCGACGGATTTGTTCTTCGTGGCGATCATCGATCGCAACGGCATGCTGCTGACGAGCACGATCGACGGGAATGAAAAGATCAGTGTCGCGGATCGGACATACTTCTCCGCTCACCAGGAAAATCCCGCCGACTTCCTGTACATCGGCACACCACCGACGGCGCGCTCCCGGAACAGCAACGTGATCCAGTTTTCGCGGAAGCTGTCCATTGGCGACAACAGGTTCGAAGGCGTCGTGCTTGCCTCATCCTCTCCCGAGTACCTGACCGAAACCTATGACGATAGCTCCCTGGGAGAAAACGGATTCCTCGGCGTGATCAGCAGCGACAACACGATCCGTGTCAGCAGGACAGGCAAGAGAATCCATTCACCGACCGATCCGGGCCTGGCTACACTGCCCAAGTTCAGCACGTCCGGCGGCAGCCAGCTGATGAGTGGCGAGGAATGGTTTGCCGATGGACGCAGCCGTTATGTCGGCTGGCAGTCTGTCCAGAATTATCCGATCATCGCGCTGACCGGACTGGACGTGCAGGATACGCTGGCGCCGCTCATGGCGCGCCAGGCGACATCGCGGCAGCTGGCGACAGGCGCGACGATTGCGCTCGGCATCTTCACGCTGATCGCGATGCTGTTCGCGGCGCGCCTGTCCTGGCGCAAGCACCAGCTCAAGAACATGCAGGCGACCTACCGCAAGGCGACTGAGGAAGGCAGCGAGGGTTTCTATATCGCGCGGCCGGTGCATGCGGCGGACGGCGCTGTGATTGATTACCGCATCATCGACTGCAACAACTACGGCGCCGAACTGTTCGGCTTCCGGCGGGAAGACCTGACCGGGCAGCGCATTGCCAATGTCGGCAGGAGCACAGTCACGCAATTCATGCTCGACCTGCTGCGTCGCGCAACCGAAACCGGACATCATGACGTGGAGGTGCAGTCGCCGGCAGATGCGACGGTCATGCCGGAGTGGCTGCATTTCAGGGCGGTGCAATCAGGTGGCGACCTCGCCGTCACGCTGCGCGACATCAGCGATGCGAAGGCGCATTTGAAGGAACTCGAACGGCGCAGCAACGAGGACGAGCTGACCGGCCTGCCGAACCGGCACTGGATAAAGAACCATCTTGGCGATGCGATCGCGCGCGCCGCGCAGAACAGCGAGACGCTGGCGCTGCTGTATGTCGATCTTGACGGCTTCAAGGCGGTCAACGACACGATGGGCCATGCGGCGGGAGATGAACTGTTGTGCGCCGCCGCGCGCCGCCTGAAACTGGCGGTGCGGCCACAGGACCATGTGGTCCGGCTCGGAGGCGACGAATTCGCGCTGATTCTGGAGCATGTCGGCTCGGCCAGGGAAGTCGCGCCGGTTGCACAGCGCGTGCTCGACGCATTCAAGCAAAGCTTCCGTCTGGCACAGGGCACGCACACGGTCGGCGCTTCCGTCGGCATCAGCGTGTTTCCGAACGACGGGCGTGATGCCGCGAGCCTGATACGGCATGCCGATATCGCGATGTACGCGGTCAAAACCTCGGGCAAGTCGAACTTCCGGTTCTACGATCCGGGGTTGTATGAAGCGCTACGCGAACGCCATCAGAAGGAATTCGAACTGCGCCAGGCGATTGCAAATGACCAGTTCGTCATGGTCTATCAGCCGCGCGTCGATATGGCGACCGGCAGGACTTCCAGCATGGAATCGCTGGTGCGATGGAACCATCCGACGAAAGGCACGCTGGGGCCGAACGAATTTATCCCGCTGGCAGAGGAGACCGGCCTGATCGTCGGCCTCGGAGAGATCGTAATCGACAAGGTCATCGCGCAGATCGCGCACTGGTCGAAGGCGGGCACGCCGCTGGTTCCGGTCTCGATCAACGTGTCGCCGCGGCAGTTCCGGGAAACCGATGTGAAAGGCATTTTCTCGGCGGCACTGGTGCGGCACAAGGTGAATCCCGAGCTGGTCGAGATCGAGGTGACGGAGTCTTCGATGATGGGCGACAGCGAAGAACTATCCACCACGCTGGCCGACATTCAGAAGATGGGCATCAAGCTGCTGGTCGATGACTTCGGCACTGGCTATTCATCGCTGTCGCAATTGCAGCGGCTCGATTTCGACGTGCTCAAGGTCGATCGCGCGTTTACGTCGAAGATCGACTGCTCGGCCGAAGGTAACGTGTTCTTCAATGCCATCATCACCATGGCGCACGCACTCGGCATGCGCGTAGTCGCCGAAGGCGTGGAAAACGAGGAGCAGGTGAAGATACTGAAGCGCCTGCGCTGCGACGAACTGCAGGGCTTTTTCATTTCCATGCCGCTGCCGGCGTCGGA
>JAEZVM010000165.1 GCA_023420795.1 Pseudomonadota bacterium | reverse complement strand
CGCGGCCGACGCCGGCCACGCCGTAGCGCGCAAACGATGCCAGTTCCTTCGGTGTGCGATTCGCATCGTCGTCAGCCTTGATGCGGCGGAAGTAGCCGGCCCAGTTTTCCTCGCAGGTCAGGTAGGTCCCCCACGGCGTGTAGCCGTTCGCGCAGTTGTTGACCGTGCCGCGCGTATTCGATCCATCGGTCGAATACGCGGTAATCATGTACGAGGTTTTCGCGGCCGGACCCGACAGGATCATGTCGGTGAAGGTGGTGATGCGGCGGTTGAAGGTCGAGTCTTTCTTGTAGGAGAAGCTGTTGCCGCTCTTGTTGACCTCGATGATGGAAACGCCATGCGCGTTCAGTTCCTTGACGACTTCGTCGGCCACCGTGCGCACCGCCGTGTTCGGGATCGGCGACGGATACTTGCTGACGGCCGTGCCGTTGATGGTGACGCCGTTCTGGTGCAGGTAGGCCGGCGTGATCGCTTCATGGTTCATGCACAGCAGACCGCGCGCACTGCTGGTTGCGCTGTATTTGTTGGCAGCACCGAGACCGAAGTAATGCATGCCGTCGTGATGATCGCCGGCGCGCTGCGTGAACGAAGCGCCGGTGTCGGTGCCGTCGTTGCGATAGGCGCCGATGCTGGTGGTGGTCGGGTCGCCGAGGCGATATAGCACAGTCGCGGTATAACCGGCCGGCACGATCACCGCATCCGCGAGGCTCTTCGCGACGGCATTGAAATTCAGCTTCAGGGTGTTCGGCGTCGTATCCGTTTCACCGCCGACCGCGCCGGCGCTCGAGCCACCGGAACCACCACAGGCAGCCAGCGTGGTCCCGAAGAACGTCGTGGCGGCGATCCCGAATGAGCCCTTCAGCAAAGAACGGCGGCTCAAGCGTGCAGCCAGGACGCTGTCGAACGTCGGATTGCCGGAGGAATTGGTGCCGATGTCTTCTGGCTCGGCAAGAAAATCGTGCTTGGTAAGATCGTTCATGAATGCTCAGTCCTTATTCTGGTTATCTGGTTGCGGCGCTCAGTTTCGATACAGTGGCAGACGCTGCCTTCCGTTCCCGACGACATAACCATCGCGGGTCTTCGCAATCTTCACGCTGCCTTCGCCCTTGACTTCGACGGTGATCTCGTCCGACTGCAACAGAACGCTGGCCAGACGCAGATGGCCATGCAGCAGGCGATATCCATCGCCTTCACGAACGATCAGGATGTCCGGACTCATGATGAATGCTTCGGAATGAACAGATGTCTCCACGAACCGCATGCTATGCAGCTCATGTGACATCCAAATGACCGCCCCGTGAACGTTTTATGACGGAACAGGGCTGTTAGATGCGTAGGAGAAACACCCTACGAGAGACGGCGCAAAGAACGACCTATAAGGAAAGAAAATTTGTCGGCGCTAAGTAGCACTACTTGCGAGCGGAGGCCTTGCCGCGCGCATTAGGCGTTTCGCTGCGATGCGGCGCGCTGCGCAATTCCGGCGAACTCAGCTCGGAACGAAGATACTTGATCGGCGCGAGCGCAAGCACGATGATCAGCGCCCAGAAAAGCACCATTGCCAGCGTGCCGAGCCAGTGCCATTCCATTCCGTGATTCCACATCATCGCTTCGACTCCAGGACGGTTGTCGCCTGCGGAAGCCGATACGGGCAGGCGAAAAGGATACCTGTTCGTTTTACCCATTCCTTGCCAAAAAGTCCTTGAGTCGAATCAAGGTTAAAAGGAACGAGGAAGCGCGCTTCAGCCCGCTACCGCCCGTAACACCAGATGGGCGCCGAGCAATAGCAATCCCGTGAAAAAACATTTCCGGAAGACTTCGGGACGAATCCGCGAACGGATCCATTGTCCGATGAGCATTCCGGCCAGTGCCGGCACCAGCGCATGAAGAAAGGTATCCGCGATGTCCAGAGCGAATGCGCCGGCAAGCGCCAGATTGGCCGCCAGCGCCACGGTCGATATCGTGAACGCCAGGCCCAGCGCCTGCACCAGATCTTCCTTCCCCAGATTCAAGCCCTGCAGATACGGCACCACCGGAATTACGAACACGCCGGTCGCAGCGGTGACGAGTCCGGTCGCGATGCCAACCACGGGCGACAGCCACGGCTCCAGACGCCGAGGCACCGGCATGCGGACCGAAACGAGCCCGATGGCGGCATACAGCATCAAGGCAACGCCCAGTGCGGCGGCTGCGAAGCCGCTGTCATCCGCCGGCAACATCACGCCGCCCGCCAGCACGCCGGCAACAATGCCGAGCAGCAGCGGCCACAGGCGGCTCATCAAAGACTTTAGACCGAAACCTGCCAGGGCCTGCCACACATTCGTCAAAAGCGAAGGCACAATCAACAGGCTGGCGGCTTCCATCGGCGTCATGACGATGCTTAACAAACCCACCGCGACCGTGGGCAGGCCGAGGCCTGTCACGCCCTTGACCAGGCCGGCAAGAGTAAATACCAGCGGGACTACGAGGAGCATTGTCATGGCCGGAGAAGCGAGGACCGCTGCGGGATTTTCCATGCCGTGATTCTGCCCGGTCCGGCCAGTCCGTAAAATGCGGAATATCCCAAGCCAGCTTTCGGAAAAACCGGAGGCAGGCGATGTACCAAACAATGGAGTAGGAATTGCGCTTCGATCTGACAGACCTGCAATTGTTCTTGCATGTGGTGGAGATGGGCAGCATTACCGCCGGCGCGGAAAGGTCGCATATCGCGCTTGCCTCGGCGAGCGAACGGGTGCGGGGGATGGAAGAGACGCTGGGCATGCCGCTGCTGCTGCGCGGGCGCCGCGGCGTCGCGCCGACGCCCGCCGGTCACACCCTCGTACATCATGCGCGCCTGGTCTTGCAGCAGATGGAGAGGATGCGTGGCGAGCTTAACGAGTATTCGCATGGCCTCAAGGGACACATCCGTCTTCTGTGCAACACCGCCTCGCTCAGCGAGTTCCTGCCGGAAGCGCTCGCCAGCTTCATGAGCCGGCATCCGAACATCGACATTGACCTGGAGGAGCGGCTCAGCCATGACATCGTCAACGCGGTACGTGAAGGCGTGGCCGATGTCGGCATCGTGACCGACTCTGCCGATCTGTCCGGGCTCGAAACCTTTCCGTTCCGGCTCGACAGGCTCGTCGCGGTTGCCGCACCGGATCAGGCAAAGCAATTCGCCGCCCACAAGAAACAGGGCATCGCCTTCGGGAAACTGACCGGCTTCGATTTCATCGGACTGGCGGGGGACAGCGCGCTGCAGCGCTATCTGTCGTTGCAGGCGGCGCGTTCCGGAAAATTGCTGCGGGTACGAGTGCGCCTGCGCAGCTTCGACGCGATCTGCCGCATGGTGGAAAACGGTGTCGGAATCAGCGTCATCCCCGAGGCGGCGGCCAGGCGATGCGCGCAGTCGATGGCGATTCGCTGCATCCCGCTGTCGGATCGGTGGTCGGTCCGCCTCCTGACCCTGTGCATGCGGCGCTTCGACGAACTGCCGCGCCATACGCAGCAGCTGATCGAGGAACTCGCGGCGCAACCGCCGCGCCCGGAATGACTGGAGACGACTAGCGGATCGGCAGCTTGGTTGTGTTCTTCACTTCTTCCATCACCGCATAGGTGTGCGTCTCGCGCACGCCCTTCAGTTGCAGCAGCGATTTGCCGAGGAATTCGCGATAGGCGTTCATGTCCTTCACACGCGCCTTGACCAGATAGTCGAAGCCGCCGGCGACCATGTGGCATTCGAGCACTTCGGGGATGACCTGCACGCTGCGCTTGAAGGCTTCGAACACTTCCGGCGTGGTGCGGTCGAGCACCACTTCAATGAAGACCAGCAGCGATACATCGAGCAGCTGCGGGTTCAGCTGCGCGGTGTAGTTGACGATGTAGCCGGCTTCCTGCAGCTTGCGTACCCGCTCGAGGCAGGCGGCAGGCGACAGGTTGACGCGCGAGGCCAGTTCCACGTTGGAGATGCGGCCATCGTTCTGCAGTTCGGAGAGGATTTTCTTGCTGATTTTGTCGAGCATGAGGCGCGCTCCGTAGAGAATTTTGTTCGGCGCGATTTTCACACAAAATACAAAATTCTGATAGCGACCACGATTTCCAGAATTAATCTTTAGTGAGCCTCACTACAATCGCATCGTTATTTTCCTACTTCCGATGGAATCCGATGTTGACTGTTAATAAAGATTTTTCGTCCACCGAGGCCATGCCGTTCGCTGCCCTGCATGCCGACATCGAGCACGCACCGACGCCGCTGCGCGCGGCGATCACCGCAGCCTATCGCCGCGACGAACGAGAAGCGGTGCAATGGCTGCTGGCGCAGGTGCAGATGAAGCCGGCAGAGAAGGGCGCAATCCGGGAAATGGCCCGCCAGCTGGTGCAGTCGGTGCGCGAAAAGCGCACGCGCGCCTCCGGCGTCGATGCCTTGATGCATGAATTCTCGTTGTCGTCGGAAGAGGGCGTGGCGCTGATGTGCCTCGCCGAAGCGCTGCTGCGCATTCCGGACAGCCAGACCGCCGACCGCCTGATTGCCGACAAGATCAGCAAGGGCGACTGGCGCAAGCATCTCGGCGAATCGCCGTCGCTGTTCGTCAATGCCGCAACCTGGGGTCTGCTGATCACCGGCAAGCTGGTTTCGACCAACAGCGAACAGGGCCTCGGTTCGGCGCTGACCAAGCTGATCGCAAAGGGCGGCGAGCCGCTGATCCGCAAGGGCGTCGATCTGGCGATGCGCATGCTCGGTAACCAGTTTGTCACCGGCCAGACCATTGCCGAAGCGCTGGCCAACAGCCGCGATAACGAAGCGCGCGGCTACCGTTATTCGTACGACATGTTGGGCGAAGCGGCGCTGACCGAAGAAGACGCGGCGAAGTATTACCGCGCCTACGAGGAGGCGATCCATGCGATCGGCCGCGCATCGAACGGACGCGGCATCAAGGACGGTCCCGGCATTTCGATCAAGCTGTCGGCGCTGCATCCGCGCTACTCGCGTGCGCAGCGCGTGCGCACGATGACCGAACTGCTGCCGCGCATGAAGCAGCTGATCCTGCTCGCCAAGCAGTACAACATCGGTCTGAACATCGACGCGGAAGAAGCCGACCGCCTGGAGCTGTCGCTCGACCTGATGGAAGCGCTCGCCTTCGATCCGGACCTGGCCGGCTTCGACGGCATCGGCTTCGTGGTGCAGGGCTACCAGAAGCGCTGCCCGTTCGCCATCGATTACCTGATCGACCTGGCGCGGCGCAGCGGCCGCAAGTTCATGGTGCGCCTGGTCAAGGGTGCGTACTGGGATGCGGAAATCAAGCGCGCACAAGTCGATGGCATGCCGGGCTTCCCGGTATATACCCGCAAGGTGTACACCGACGTGTCATACCTTGCCTGCGCGCAGAAACTGCTGGGTGCGACCGACGTGATTTATCCGCAGTTCGCCACGCACAACGCGCTGTCGCTGTCGTCGATCTACGTGTGGGCGAAGGAGCGCGGCATCACCGACTACGAGTTCCAGTGCCTGCACGGCATGGGCGAAACCCTGTACGACCAGGTGGTCGGCAAGGATAAGCTCAACAAGCCGTGCCGCATCTATGCGCCGGTCGGCTCGCATGAAACGCTGCTGGCTTACCTGGTGCGCCGCCTGCTGGAAAATGGCGCGAACTCCTCGTTCGTGAACCAGATCGTCGATGAGAGCGTGTCGATCGATACGCTGATCGCCGACCCGTTCGAAGTGGCGCAGAAGCTCGGTGGCGAACCGCATCCGAACATTCCTCTCCCCGTCGATCTGTATGGCGCGGAACGCAAGAACTCCGCCGGCGTCGATCTGAGCAATGAAAATGTGCTGCGCGAGCTCGATGCCGCATTCAGCCAGTTCGGCCGCCAGCAATGGCAGGCCGCACCTCTGCTGGCGACGGCCGCCCCGGTCAGCGGCAATCCGAAGCCTCTGCTGAATCCGGCGAATTATCACGATGTGGTCGGCGAGGTGATCGAAGCGCAGGCGCAGGATGTAGAAAGCGCACTCGCCGCCGCTGAAGCCTATGCGACCGACTGGCAGACCACGTCGCCGGCAATGCGGTCCGGAGCGCTTGTGCGCGCCGCCGATCTGCTGGAACAAAACATGCCCGAACTGATGGCATTGGCGATCCGTGAAGCCGGCAAGTCGCTGCCGAACGCGATTGCGGAAGTGCGCGAAGCGGTCGATTTCCTGCGCTACTACGGCGCGCAGATGCTGGATGCACCGAATGCGCAGGCACTCGGCCCGGTGGTCTGCATCAGCCCGTGGAACTTCCCGCTGGCGATTTTCATCGGCGAAGTCAGCGCGGCACTGGCTGCGGGCAACGTGGTGCTGGCAAAACCGGCGGAGCAGACGCCGCTGATCGCATGCCGTGCAGTGCAACTGCTGCACGAAGCCGGCATTCCGCGCGGCGCGCTGCAATTCCTGCCGGGTACCGGCGAAACCGTTGGCGCGGCACTCACTTCGGATAGCCGCGTGCGTGGCGTGATCTTCACCGGCTCCACCGAAGTTGCGCAACTGATCAACCGTACGCTGGCCAAGCGCAGCGTGCACGAAAAGCACGAGATCCCGCTGATCGCGGAAACCGGCGGCCAGAATGCCTTGATCGTCGATTCCAGCGCCTTACCGGAGCAGGTAGTGCAGGACGTGCTCAGCTCCGCGTTCGACAGCGCCGGCCAGCGCTGCTCCGCGTTGCGTGTGCTGTGCGTACAGACGGATATCGCCGACAAGACGCTGACCATGCTGAAGGGCGCGATGCAGGAACTGCGCGTCGGCAATCCGGATCGCCTTGCAACCGACATCGGCCCGGTGATCGACGAGGAAGCGCAGCAGAACCTGTTGCGCCATATCGAGCGCATGCAGGCCAGCGGCAAGAACGTGTATCGCCTGCAGTTGCCGGCCGCCTGCGAGCAGGGCACCTTCGTCGCGCCGACCGTGATCGAGATCGCTTCGCTGTCGGAACTGGAGCGCGAAGTATTCGGACCGGTGCTGCATGTGCTGCGCTATCGTCGCGACGAGCTGCCGCAGCTGATCGATGCGATCAACGCGACCGGTTACGGCCTGACGCTCGGCGTGCATTCGCGCATCGATGAAACCATCGAGTTCATCACCTCGCGCGCGCATGTCGGCAATATCTACGTGAACCGCAACATCGTCGGCGCGGTAGTCGGCGTGCAGCCGTTCGGCGGCGAAGGCAAATCCGGCACCGGCCCGAAGGCGGGCGGCCCGCTGTACCTGAAGCGCCTGCAGCGCAGTGCGACGGTCACGCGTGCCATGCATACGATCCATCAGCAACAGGCGCAGACACCCTGCCAGCAGGCATTCGACAGCCTGCTGTCGTGGGCCAGCACGCATGGCCACCAGCGCGTCGCTGCATTGGGAGAAAGCTATGTGCATGCAAGCTTGCTGAACACCTCGCTGGTATTGCCGGGGCCGACCGGCGAGCGCAATACGCTCTCCTTCGCTCCGCGCGGACCGGTGCTGTGCGCGGCGACCAATGTCGCAACGCTGCTGAACCAGCTTGCCGCCGCTTTCGCGACCGGCAACAACGTCGTGCTTGCAAGCGACACCGCCGCGCTGCTGCCGCAAGGCCTGCCGCAGGCAGTGCGTGCCGCGATTCGCGTGGTGCAGCAGCAGGAACTGACGCAGGTGCCGTTGCATATGGCGCTGGTGGAAGAATCGCATAGCGAGAATCTGCTGCCGGTGCTGGCAGCGCGCGACGGTGCGCTGGTGCCGGTGATCGAAACCGCGGAAACGGAACCGGTGCCGCTGTGGCGTCTTGTTGCAGAGCGTGCGGTCTGCATCAACACCACTGCTGCGGGCGGCAATGCGAGCCTGATGACGCTGGGCGGTTAAGTACAACAACTAGTACCGCAAACGACTACGGGGATGCAGAAATGCATCCCCGTTTTCATTTTCACGCCTTGTACGCGTTTCGATTCCGGTCACCGCCCGAATCGGTGAAACATGGGCATATCGCCCTTTCCAGATCAAAGGAAAAGCAGAAAACCGGCCGCCACCAGCGTCGGCAGGAGCGCTCCGACGAGCAGGCCGCCGATGCCGATGCTGCCGTCCTCGAAGCCGTCGCGGAGCAGCGCGACGCCGGCCGGATTCGGTGCATTGGCGATGACCGTAAGGCCGCCTCCGGCAACCGCGCCGGCCACGAGCATGTATTTCGCCTGATCCGAAATGCCTTCGATCAGCGATCCGAGATAGGTCAGTGCCGCATTGTCGGTAATGGCAGTCAGTCCGAGTGCGCCGAAAAACAGCGCGGTCGGCTCAAGGCTGGAGACGAGGGGCTGCAACCACCATTGCTGCATTCCCCCCAACACGACAAGGCCGGCGAGGAAGAATCCCACCAGCAGGCCTTCCTTCAGGATCAGGGGGCTCTGGTATTGCGAATAGGCCTGCGTGTAGCCGAGGAAAAACAGGAATATGCCGAGGAACACTACCGGATGGTGCGCAAATACGACGACGGCACCGAGAAAAAGCAGATGTATCAGCATCACCACCAGCGGTACGCGCGCCTGCGCCTTGGTGTCCGCCGTATCGGCAGGCAAGCTCAGGTGCTTGCGCAGCAGCCAGCTGATTCCGGTGGCATTGACAAGCACTGCAAGCGCGGCCTTCCAGCCGAAGTTCGCCGCCATGAAAGCAGTATCCCACTGCCAGGTGGCGGCAACCATCAGCACCGGCGGTGCGGCAAACGAAGTCAGCGTGCCGCCGATGGAAATGTTCACGAACAGCACGCCCAGGGCCGCGTACTTGAGCCACTCGGGAATCCCCGGCCGGAAAACCAGCCGGGCCAGCATCAGCGCCGCCAGCGTCATGGCAGCCGGCTCGGTGATGAACGAACCGATTAGCGGAACCAGCGCAAAGCAAAGCCAGACCTGGACCAGCAGGGTATCGGCAGGAGCCAGCCTGGCGGCGCAAGCGATGAATCCCCTGACCGCCTCCAGCACCGGCCGCGAAGCAGCCACCACCATGATGACGAAGACGAAAAGGGGTTCGGTGTAATGCCTAGTTTCGAGATAGGCGATGGCCTCATCTCCGCCCACCACAAAAGCCATGATGGCGATGAAAATGAACGCCCATAGGCCGAAGACAATTTCGATTTCACCCAACAGATGAAACAGGCCCGCATGCCGCGGGCTGCGGTCGGCGATACGCTCGAAGGACTTCGCCGCAAAGGTGTGGATAAGCGCCAGGCCGAAAATGACAGCGGCAATGAGATTGATGTCAGTCATGGGAATTTTCTCTGTTTTGCACTTCCATCGAAGGCTCCTTCCGACGCCGGACTTTGCTGCCAAAGGAAGCTGGTATCGGAAAGGAAAGCGGATGGCAGAGCTCGCCTCAAGCGGCGTGCCGTATGCGGATTGCGGGAGAAGAAATGCCACATCGAATGTGTGGCACGGATCGTGAAAAGCAGTACGGGTGCGTTCATTTGGCCGGCAAAAAACCGCGAGGCGGCCCGACCATCGCATCAACCTGCCACACCCGGAGTGTGAGCACCCGGGCAAAAGTATAGCGCAATCAGCCAGCGCCTTCCGTGCAGGGACGTGTCACGCAGCTTTCGCCGATCCGGTTTTCCTGCCCCGGCGCTGGGACGTTCTAAGCCAATGGGGATGCAGCAATGCATCCCCCATTTTTATTTTTAACATCCTGCACCTTCAGTCATGCAGAAGGTGATTCCACGCGAAGCCTGTCGCGCACTTCAAACAACTTCCGCAGCTCGTTTTCACCCTCTCTCGAAAAGCAAACCACGCGCGAATCCACGGCGCGCCTGGCCCAGCCAAGCTCGATAATGCGTTCAAGCAGCGACGCTCCCAGCGCTCCTGCAAGATGATGGCGGCGCTCGCTCCAATCGAGGCAGTTCTTGCAAAAGGCCCGCCTTGCTTTCATCAATTCGCCGGTATCTATTCCCAGGAGCTGAAAGATCTGGTGGCCGATGCTGCTGAGTTCGATGTGGCTGCCGTTGACGATCAATGCGTTCTGCCGGACGAGGCCATCATAGACAAGCACGCCCAGCTCGCCGGCCAGATGGTCATAGCAAACGCGCGCCTTCCGCAGTGCAGGTTCGCGCGGGCTGGACCGCAAGCGAACCGCACCGGTCCTGAACGCCACGCCCATCAATGTTTCGAGCAGATGGGCGACATCGTCGTCGGCAAGCCGGTAGTAGCGGTGACGTCCCTGGACATCGACAGCGATGAGCCCGGCCTCGGTCAGCTTGGCAAGATGGGCGCTCATGGTCTGCTTGGTCACCCCCGCAATCTCCGTGAGCTCGGTCGCCGTCAGGGACTTTCCGCTCATTAAGGCCGTCAAGGCTTCCGCACGCGCATGGTCGCCAATGAGCGCGGCAATTCCGACAATGTTTGGTCCGTCTCGCATGGTTCGATGTTAGACGAACCATAACGCACCTACAAGGAAGTATCGTTTTACTTCCATCAAAGGAGACGATCATGACGATTGCATGCTTCATCCGATACGAGATTGACCCGTTTCAACGGGAGGCTTTCAGGAAATATTCGGAGAACTGGGGGCGCATCATTCCAAAATGCGGCGGCCATCTTATCGGCTACTTCCTGCCGCACGAGGGCACGAACAATGTGGCGTGGGGCTTGATCGCTTTCGATAGCCTGGCCTCGTATGAGGCTTATCGCGCGAGGCTGAAGGCAGACTCCGAAGGGCGTGCAAATTTTGAAATGGCGCAGTCGTGCAAATTCATCCTGCGGGAGGAGCGCACCTTTGTTGAGCTTGTCGATGGCACCTTCGCCGTCGCACCGGTCATGAAGGAGAACCAATGATTGCCGTCATATTCGAGGTGCAGCCGCGAGAGGGACAAAGAAAGCGCTATCTGGATACGGCTGCAAACTTAAGACCGCAACTTGAAAAGATGGACGGCTTTCTGTCGATCGAACGCTTCGAAAGCCTTTCGCAGCCAGGCAAGATCCTGTCTCTTTCATTCTGGCGGGATGAGCAGGCGGTGCGCGACTGGCGAACCCACGAGGCGCATCGCCAGGCGCAGATAATGGGGCGCCAGCAGGTATTTGAAGATTATCGATTGCGCATAGCCGCAGTGATCCGGGACTACGGCTTGAATGAGAGAGACGAAGCACCGGACGATTCAAAACGGATTCATGGCCTGCCGGCCTCCATCGACAAGAACTGACGCGATCTGCGACGCGGAAAGCGCATGGCCCCTCGCAGGTCGGCGGTACGAAAAGACGACAGTGTGTAAACTACCGCGCTACCGTTTTTTTGTTTGGCTCATGACGATCACTATCAACGAAGACCTGCGCGCCTATATCGATCCGCTGACGGAAGACGAATACGCGGCGCTGGAACGCAGCCTGCTCGCCGAAGGATGCCGCGACGCGCTCGTGCTATGGGGCGACCTGCTGGTGGACGGGCACAACCGCTACGGCATCTGCCAGAAGCACGGCATTCCTTTCAATACCGTGCAGAACAAGACCTTCAAGTCGATGGACGATGTGCACCTGTGGATGATCGACAATCACCTCGGACGCCGCAGCGTCTCGGATTTCCAGCGCGGCGTGCTCGCGCTACGGAAGAAGGAGATCCTGGCGGCGCGTCTGGCGCAGGAGAAGATGGAAGCGGAAGCGCCGCCATCTTCCGACCACACTGCCGAGGCAGCGCCCGCTCTGCAATCGAAACCCACGCCCGTGCTGACGCGTGAAGCGCTTGCGCGCACTGCGCGGGTGAGCAGCGCGACGATAGGCCAGATTGAGAAAATCCAGAAGACCGCCACGCCCGGGCTGATCGATGCAGTCAAGGCCGGCGTGATTTCCATCAATGCCGCAGCCGCCGTCGCCTCCCTGCCGGAAGAGAAACAGGTATCGGCTGTTGCGGGCGGCAAGAAGGAACTGCGTCAGGCCGCGCGACAGGTGCGCGAGGCGAAGATGCCGCCAAAGCCGGAGCTGCCACCCCCGCCCAGTGATGCGACGCCGGAGCAGCTGGAGATTCACCGCCTGACGCTATTGGTGGCGACGCTCACGGAAGAGCGCGATCAGCTGAAGAAGAAGGTGCAGCACCTGACGATTGCGCTCGCTGAGACGCGGGGAGGCGGCCGGAATGAGCGCGATGAGAGTCGGCCGAATTGAATTACAGGTGATTAACGCAGCAGCGAACAGCGGGCGGCGACGAAGGTAATGACCAGGCTGAGCACGCCGATGAAACCGATCACTGCCTGCATGCCCAGCGTGTCGGCAGTGGCGCCGATGATGGGCGGGCCCATCAGGCAGCCGATGCTGCCCATGGTCGCCACCGCCGCGACCGCCATCGGTCCCTGACTACCTGCCGCGCTGAAGACGAACGGCGTCACCAGGGCCAGTCCCAGGCCGGAACAGGCGAAGCCGACCAAGGCCATGTAGGCATTCGGCGCGCACGCGGCCAGGAACAGGCCGGCAGCGGAAAGGCCCGCACCCGCTGTGATCAGGCGGTGGGCGCCATGCTTTTCCTTCAACCTGTCGCCGAACACGCGCGACACCAACATCATCACGGTAAAGGCGGACAGGGCCAGCGGCGCAAATCCTTCGGTAACGCCAAAGTGCCTTTTCAGAAAGACACCGCTCCAGTCTGCAATGCTGGCTTCCGACATCGACATGCAGAGCACGAGTACGCCCAATGCAAGCAGCGGACCGCTGGGAAGCGCAAACCGCTTCTTTTCGAGCATTTGTCCTCCATCATCCGCATCCAGCAGCTGGAAGCCGATCCAGAACAGCAGCGCCGCCGGCAGCGCGACAGTGATGAAATGCAGTTTGGGCGCAATCGCATGACCCGCCATGGCGCTGCCCAGCAAAGCACCGGCTAAAGCGCCGCCGCAGCCCCAGGCGTGCAGGATCGACATCTGCGACTTGCCGGTCGCTTTTTCAAACCGGGCGGCGACCGCGTTCACGCCGACTCCATACACGCCAGCAGTCACCCCCAACATCAGCACGGCCAGCATCAGAAGCGGCATCGTCGGCGCCAGCCCGATGGCAGGCAGTACCACGCATAGGGCCAATCCGCCCAGCAGCATGGTTTTACGGCCGCCGAAGCGCATCATTGCTTGTGCGGCCAGCGGGTAGGAGAGCAGGCCGCCCAAGCCGCCGCATAGAAGCACGAGGGACAGGGATGAATGAGAAATCTGCAGGCCAGCCTGCAATGCGGGGATGCGGCTGGCCCAACTGTTGAGCAGCAGGCCAAATACGGCAAACACGGCTGGCAGGGCGACATGCTGCAGGTTGACGGAATGGGTGTGTACGGTAGGGGCAGCTTGCATCGTTATTCCAAGCAATATTTCTTTCAGGAAGATTGCTGGGATATCTGCTGCCGGGAAATAGTTTCTCTAAGAAAGAAATTTTTTGAAGGAAGTGCGAAAGCGGTTGTACGTTCCGGACATACGAGAACGAGCGTTGCGCTTCAGCCAATATCGGTTGCTCGACTCGGACCGGACCGATCCGGCTAGAGCTTGCTCGATAAAGAAGCGATCACTTGAAATCTTTTTAAAATTCCCTTCTCCACAAAGCTGAGGGCTGAGCGAAATCGGTCTCCTGACCTCGCTTACAAGCGGATCACAAGAAACGCGAAGAAAGTCCACTGTCTGCGATGGGTACGCATGTTCAATAGCTTCTTCTTCGGCGGGTTCGAATGCACGACGGGATATAACCGGGAAGGCGAATGGATCGACCTGGTGGTCGATACCTAGCATCACGAACATGCCGAAGAGGACTATCGGCGGCGACGCGGGACTTGAATGAGCGCTCTGGCCCGCCGAGATTTCGGTATCAGCATGAATTTCATGCTGAACACTTCTTCGCTGATAAACCAGGCGGCCGTTCAAGCCTGGGAAAGGCCGTGATGATAGCGCAGCAGGCGGCGAGAGATGGTCGCTTCCTGCACTCGCCGCGCGCGCGGAGATAGATGCTGCTCATGCGGCTGCGTCTCCGCCGCTTGCCAGGCGTTTTTCTTCCTCATCGAGAAATAGCAGCGCAGGCCGACACCCGCAATCGCGGCGCCGATAGAAAGAAATCCAAGGTACTCCATGGTGAACTCCAAATCATTGATGCGTCGGAGATCAGCATACGAACTTACGGCAGGCAATGCCAATTCAAAGCCGGGATAGCCGACATTTCCTGGTTGAATACCTCACCGTGTGAGAGCGGCCTTGTTCTGTCGTGAGTCATCTCATTCATCGTCCCGCAGTTTTCACACAATTAATTAACCGAACTGAAATCTCATGCATGACTCCAATCTTGCATGACGCGTGGACTGAAAATTGCAGCGGGCGTGATTGCGGCCCTCATCGCCGTGCCGGTTCTGGCACTGGCGCTTGCGTCGTTCTTTGACTGGAATTACCTGCGACCGTGGATCAACGACAAGGTGTCCGCCGCGACCGGGCGCAGCTTTGCGATCAACGGCGACCTGTCCTTCAGCTGGGAGCGGCCGCAGGAACAGCAGGTCGGCTGGCGTCGCTTTGTGCCATGGCCGCATCTGCGCGCGCGCGACATCGTGCTGGGCAATGCCGACTGGGCGAACAGCGGGCCGACCATGGCGCGCGTGCGGCAGGCCGAGGCGACCTTCAATCCGCTGGCACTGTTGACGAAGACGGTGAGCGTGCGCACGCTGGTGCTCGATGGGGGCACGCTGGTGCTGGAGAAAGGCGAGGGCGACAGGAAGAACTGGCACTTCGGCGACGACAAGGAAAAGCAGGAATCGGCGTGGCAGGTTGCGCTGCACAGCCTGGCGATCCGGCAGGGCAATCTGCGTTATGTGGATCCGGCGAAGAAGGCCGATGCCAATGCGCGCATCGATACCGATCCCGATGGCACGGTCAACTTCAAGCTGGGCGGCACCTACAACGACGAAGAACTGAGCGGCGGCGGCAGGGCCGGCGGCCTGCTGACGCTGATGAAGCAAAACGTCGAATATCCGGTGCAGGCGAAGGTGAAAGTCGGCGAGACCACGATCAGCGCCGAAGGCAGGCTGACCGATCCGGCGCACCCGAGCGCGCTTGATATTGAGCTGAAGATACTCGGCGCGAGTATGGCCGATCTGTTTCCGCTCTCCGGGCTGGTGCTGCCAGAGACGCCAAAGTTTTCCACCGAGGGCCGCGTGGTCGGCACATTCAAGGAAGGCGACACGCGGGTGCGCTATGAGAAGTTCAAGGGCAGGGTGGGCGACAGCGATATCGGCGGCACGCTCGAATACCTGAACAAGGAACCACGGCCGCTGCTGCGCGGCGAGGTGGTATCGGAACTGCTGCGGCTGACCGATCTGCGCGCGGTGGTCGGCACCGACGAGGAAGCCAACAAGGAAGACGAGGAGGCGAAGATCCCGCCGGGGAAAGTCTTGCCGGTTTCGCCGTTCAAGACCGATCGCTGGGGCACGATGGATGTGCGGGTGAAGTTTAGCGGCAAGCAGATCGTGCATTCCGACAAGCTGCCGGTCGATCATCTCGAAACCGATATCGTGCTCGACAACGGGCTGCTATCGCTGAATCCGCTAAACTTCGGCGTTGCCGGCGGCAGGCTGACCACCGAACTGCATATCAACGGACGCGACGATCCGGCGAAGGCGCGGCTGAAATTGTCGGCGCGTCACCTGAAACTGAAGGAAATGTTCCCGGCGGTCGAATCGATGCAAGCCAGCATAGGCGAGATCAATGGCGACGCGGAACTGACTGCGGCCGGCAACTCGTTCGCCGCGCTGCTGGCTTCATCCAGCGGTGAACTGCGCTCGCTGATCAGCCAGGGTAGCGTCAGCAAGTTCATCCTGGAGGCGGCGGGCTTGAACGTCCTGAGCGCGGTGGCGGCGAAGCTGTTCGGCGACCATCAGGTGCGGCTCAACTGCATGGCGACCGATTTCGGCGTGCGCGGCGGCGTGATGCGCACGCGCCTGTTCGTCATCGATACCGATGACGCGACCATCACTGCCGAAGGCAATATCAGTTTTGCGGAAGAGACGTTCGACCTCACCATCCGTCCGCAGAGCAAGGGCGTGCGCATCATTTCGCTACGCGCTCCGCTGTATGTTGCCGGCACATTCGAGAATCCGGATGTCGGTGTCGATAAGGGCGTGGTCGCGGCCAAGGCGGCGGCGGCTACCGTGCTCGGCGTGGCTGCCGCGCCTGCTGCTGCTTTGCTGGCACTGATCAACCCGGGGCCCGGCGAAGACAGTCCGTGCGCGTCTCTGCTCAAGCAAGCGAAGGAAAAACCGCAGGCGCCGCCGCCAGGCAAGCGTGCGGAAAAGCAGCAGGAAAAAAAATAGCCGTATTGTTGTTCAGCGGGATTTCAGTGCGTTTCCACCTGCCGCGGCCGGAACTCCCCGACGAAACTCGTCGGGTGTCACACCGAGCATCCTGCGGAACATCACGATGAAAGCCGAAGCGCTTCCATAACCGAGATCGAGCGCGATGCTTTCGACCGTATGGCCGGCTTCCAGCAGCGGCATCGCCTTCACGACCCGCAGCCGTTGCCTCCATTCCGCAAAGGACATCCCGAGCTCGCGCTGGCAGCGGCGCGTCAAGGTGCGTTCGGTGGTGTGCGCCTCGCGCGCCAGCTCCTGCAAGGATCGCGTGTCGCCCGGCTGCGCTTCCAGCGCACGCAATACCGGCCCCAGGACCGGATCATCCGACGAGGGCAGATAACTTCCCGCACAGGCTGCTCCCGCGAGCTGGTCCAGCAGCACGCGCAATAACCTTTCCTCTTCCTCCGAACAGGGTTCTCCCGGCGGATGCATGCGCAGGTGTTCCAGCATCGCGCGCACCAGCGGACTCACGGTGAGGGCGCAGGCGGTGCGGGGTAGCCTGTCGCAAAGCTCCTCGGCGATGTACACCGAACAGAAGCTGGTTTCATACCGGTTCAGGCCGGTATGCTCGACGAAGGGCGGCAGCCATATCGCATACTGCGGCGGCGCGAGATAGTGGCAGTCGGCAAGCTTCAGCTCCATGACGCCGCTGAACGAATACACCAGCTCACCCCATGCATGATGATGCCGCGGATAGGTGACTTCCGCCGGAACGGAATCGGAACGGAAGTGGATCGGCGAGGGCAGCACCACACCGGAAGGCGCGCGGTACGCATGTCTGGCGCGCGGCTTCATGGCTGCCTTTCAGTTACTGCGTTCGAGTTTTTGAACATCATGGCGGGATAACGCTATCGACTGTCGTTTCTGCACTATATCGATAGTTTCAGACATGCGCATAATCCGTGACAGTGACAAGTGGAGGAAAAGTGGATACGCGCAAGGCATTGGATGGACAGGCGGCGGGATTGATGGTGGTGCTGTGCGCAATCTGGGGCATGCAACAGGTGGCGCTCAAGGCGACGGCGGCCGACATCAGCCCGATCCTGCAGATTTCACTGCGCTCGGGCCTGGCCGCGATTCTCGTTGGCCTGCTCGTGATGGTTCGCAAGGAAAGGCTCTCGCTCGCGGGTCGCGGCTGGCGTCCCGGGCTGGTGGTCGGCGTGCTGTTTGCGCTGGAATATCTTTTCATCGGCCAGGGGCTGCATTACACGAGTGCCGCGCACACTGCCGTCTTCGTCTATACCGCTCCCATTTTCGCCGCGCTGGGGTTGCACTGGAAATTGCCCGCCGAACGCCTCAAGGCCTTGCAGTGGGCCGGCATCGGCCTTGCATTCATCGGCATCGTCACCGCATTCATGGGGCAAGCCGTCCTTCCAGCTACGTCCGACACCTCGCGCATGCTGCTGGGAGACCTGCTTGCGCTCGGCGGCGGCGCGGCCTGGGGCGCGACGACGGTCGTGATCCGCTGCTCCAGCCTTTCCCGGGCTCCCGCGACACAAACCCTGCTCTATCAGCTTCTCGGTGCGTTCGTGCTGCTACTGATTGCAGCGGCGGCGAGCGGACAACTGGCGATCAATCCGACACCGCTTGCCTTGGCGGGTTTTGCCTTTCAGACGCTGATCGTATCGTTCGCGAGTTTTCTTGCGTGGTTCTGGCTGTTACGGCATTACCTTGCGTCGCGCCTCGGCGTGTTTTCATTCATGACGCCGATCTTCGGCGTGGGTCTGGGCGCGTGGCTGCTCGACGAACCGGTGGAACCCAGTTTCCTTGCCGGTGGATTAATGGTGTTGGCAGGAATTCTGCTGGTGAACGGCTATGAATTGTTCAGGCCGCACATGCGCCGGACGATGCCGAACGCATAGCGCGACGCAACCCGGTCGATGAATTGCATGAAATCATGCGGGGATTCCTCGTTCGCGCCATCCGAGATCGTGCGCACTACCGCGAACGGCACGCCGAATTCGAAACACACCTGCGCCACCGCCGCGCCTTCCATTTCCACCGCCAGCAAGCCCGGAAAAGCCGCTTTCAGATCAACATGGCGCGCGCGGCTGTCGATGAATTCATCGCCGCTGGCAATCAAGCCGCGATAAACGCGCGGCATGCCAAGGCGGAACATATCGCGGTCCTGCGCCGATACCATGTCCGACAAGTCATGTCTGACGAAATCGCTGGCTGACTCCACCAGCCTGTCGGTCAGGTGCTTGTCTGATACAAAATGTGACTGGCCGAGCAGCGGCACTTCGAAGCGTGGAAACAGCGGTGTCGCATCCATGTCGTGCTGCACCAGCGCATCGGCGACGACGATATCACCCACCTGCATTTCTCCTTCGACCGCACCCGCGACACCGGTAAACACGATATGCGTGACGCCGAAGCGCTCGATCAGCGTGGCGACCGTCGCAGCAGCAGCGACCTTGCCGACGCGCGACAGCACGCAAACAGTATCGATGCCCCACAGCTTGCCAGTCACATAGTTGCGCATGCCGCGATGAACGGTTTGCGCGTCGGGCATGGTTTCGATCAGGCCGGCCTGCTCCTGATGCAAGGCGCTGACGAGTCCGAGGCGGGGGATGACGGAAGACATGGTGACAAAAAGAGTTTCTGAGGCAAGTGCGTAGCGTATTGCCTGCGCCGATGTTGCGCAAGCGGGCCGGCTGAGACGAGGAAGCGGGTTTTTAAGCTGGTGTTTACATATATGAATGGTAGTGATTGTTTACACCGGCTTCTTCCTGTGGATAAGTTAGTAAACCGGAATCCAATCAAAGGCTTGGCGCTCGGATAATCACCTGCATAACAGGTGTAACAGCGCCGGACAGATTTTGGATAAAAATCCCGGCTGTGAGGAATTCAATCGTTGTCCCCAACTGCTCCAGCGCTTCTCCCTGAAGTTATCCACAGAAGGAGAGGCAATATATTTCTTCATTGAGGCAGTTTTGCAACAAAAACGGGGTTTTAGCTGCGCCACAGCGATTGCAGCAGCGAAAAAACCGCCGCGATTGCCGGCTCGTTTTTCCGTCGCGCCAATGTGATGAAGGAAAGCTCGGTTGAGAGGCTCACCGCATCGGCGATCACCAGCCCGTGCGCATGGGCTTCGCGCAGCGCAATCGATTCGCGCACCAGGGAAAG
>JAEZVM010000154.1 GCA_023420795.1 Pseudomonadota bacterium | reverse complement strand
TCCTGCTGGTCCGATTCGAAATCATGATTGCCGAGTACCGCAACGATCGGAATCCGCGCAGCCGCCAGCTCTTCCACCAGCACATGGGTTTCTTCCGGCAAGCCGTAGTCGGTCAGGTCGCCGCATAACAGCAAGGCGTCGGCAGCCTCCGCTGCTTGCGCAAAAAACGGCCGCAGGCTGCCTGCCGATTCTTTCCTGCAATGGATGTCACCCACTGCGGCAAAACGAATGCTTCTTTCTGAAATCACGCCGCGCTCCTCTTCTTGAACCACGTATCACGCTCCCTCTACAGACCATGACTCCATGGCATAAGTTTTGCTGATTCCATGAGTCATCTGCCTGGGATTTTGATATGCAAAACACAGTTCCGATATTGTGTCCCGGCGATAGCCCCGCAGCGGACACCGTGGCGTTTTACCGGCATGTGCTGGAAACGCTGAATGCTTCCAGCACGGAGTTCCTTATCGGCGGCGCCTATGCGCTCAACCGCTACACCGGCATCAACCGGCACACGCGCGATCTCGATATCTTCATCCGCCGTAAGGATCTGGACACGATCAGCGATGCATTGCAGGCTGCCGGCTACACAACCGAACTGGCCTTCCCTCACTGGCTCGCGAAGGTCCACCTGAACGGCGCGTACATCGACCTGATCTTCAGCTCCGGGAACGGCATCGCCGAAGTGGACGACGCGTGGTTCGAACATGCGAACGATGCGCCGGTGCTCGGCATTCCGACGAAGATCTGCCCGGCCGAGGAAATGATCTGGTCCAAGGCCTTCATCATGGAGCGCGAACGTTACGATGGCGCCGACATCATCCACCTGCTGCGCGCGCGCGGCGATCAGCTGGACTGGCAACGCCTGTTCCGCCGTTTCGATGCGCACTGGCGGATACTGCTCAATCACCTAATCCTGTTCGGCTTTGTCTATCCGGCGCAGCGCAATCTGGTGCCGGCCGCGATCATGGATGAACTGCTCGCCCGGCTGCGCCATGAATCCCATTCCACGCCGCCGCAGCACGATATCTGCCTCGGCACGCTGCTATCGCGCGAACAGTATCTGAATGACATCGAACAACAGGGCTTGCAGGATGGTCGCGTTGTACCGGTCGGCAACATGAGCCAGGAAGATATTGAAACTTGGACACAAGCTATACCGGACAAGCCCGAGACACATTAAATTGCGGAAAATCTACGGTTTCCATTCGGGAACAAAATTTCCTCTTGTTGGTCTATGACTAACCAACGCTTGGAATATTTTTTGGTCACGATGGGTTAAACATGATGAAGTGGTATTACGAGTGGAAACTCAACAGGGTCCGCGCACAGATGTCCCTCCTTCAGGCTGCCACGCAGGTGCGCTTGCAGGATGATTACACTGGGCACTCGAGGTTGCGCGTGCTGGCCCGAATGGAAGGAAGCCTGCAAAAACAGCTTGCCCGCTATCCCAGCTATTCAACCCGCAAAGATTCGGAGGGGGTTGCCTAGCGCATAGACACAGGCATGCGCAGCACAAACGAGGCCCTGTTCCTCCTCCGCGAGGAACAGGGCCTCGTCATTTCCGGGCATCCCTTCTATGAAACCGATAAAAATTATTCAATTCAGGATCTGAAACAAAGCCGCGGTGCGCCAGTCAACCCTGCTCCGATATCTCACTTCGCGAGGTTCATCATGAGCGACAAGCGCCCGACTCTCACCAACCGGCAGGGCCATCCGATCAGCGACAACCAGTCGTTGCGTTCAGTCGGAGAGCGTGGTCCGGCCACGCTGGAAAACTACCCCTTCATCGAAAAGATCACGCATTTCGATCGCGAACGCATTCCGGAGCGCGTCGTGCATGCGCGCGGCACCGGCGCGCATGGCTGGTTCGAGGCCTACGGCAGGATCGGCAATGAGCCGGCAACGAAATACACCCGGGCCAAGGTGCTGACCCAGACCGGCGTACGCACTCCCGTGTTCGTGCGCTTTTCGACCGTGATCGGCAGCAAGGATTCGCCAGAAACCGCCCGCGATCCGCGCGGCTTTGCGGTCAAGCTCAAGACGGTGGACGGCAACTGGGATCTGGTAGGAAACAACCTGAAAATCTTCTTCATCCGCGATGCGATCAAGTTCCCCGATATGATTCACGCCTTCAAGCCCGATCCGGTCACCAACCGGCAGGAACCATGGCGCTTCTACGACTTCGTGTCGCAATCGCCCGAGGCGCTGCACATGGTCACCTGGGTCAAGAGCCCATGGGGGATCCCCGCCAACTACCGCGAAATGGAGGGCTCCGGCGTCAACACCTACAAGCTGGTGAACGACCAGGGCGTGGCGCATCTGGTCAAGTTCCACTGGGAGCCGAAGCAAGGCGTGCGCAACCTGACCTCCGCGCAGGCGGCGGAAATCCAGGCGCATGATGTCGGGCACGCGACGAAGGATCTGTACGAAGCGATCGAGCGCGGCGACTTTCCCGAATGGGAATTCTGCGTGCAGATCATGTCGGACGATGAACATCCGGAACTGGACTTCGATCCGCTCGACGACACCAAGCTATGGCCGAAGGACAAATTCCCGCTGCTACCGGTCGGCCGCATGGTGCTCGACCGCAATCCGGACAACGTCTTTGCCGAAACCGAACAGTCGGCATTCGGCACCGGCGTACTCGTCGATGGCATCGATTTTTCCGACGACAAGATGCTGCAGGGTCGCACGCTGTCGTATTCGGATACGCAGCGCTACCGGGTCGGCCCCAACTACCTGCAATTGCCGGTCAATGCACCACAAGAAAAAGCGCGCGCACATACCAACCAGCGCGACGGACAGATGGCCTACTACGTCGATCAGGACGCGGGCAACAAGCACATCAATTACGAACCGAGCCTGCTGGGCGGGCTGCAGGAAGCGCCGAAACCCGACAAGGATTATCACCAGTGGGTTGAAGGCCATCTCGGCCGTTACCAGACCTCGCGCACTGCCGACGACTACAGGCAAGCGGGAGAACGGTACCGCAGCTTCGAGGATTGGGAGCGCGACGATCTGGTCAACAATATCGGCGGCGACCTGAAGCAGTGCCCGGAGCCGATCCAGCTACGCATGGTCTGGCATTTATGGCATTGCGACGAGGAATACGGCCGTCGCGTCGCACAGGCGGCCGGCATCGATCTCGAAAAAGCCAAGGCGCTGTCGCCGCTGCCCGGCAAGTCCGCTCCGCACCAGCAGCGCACAACGCCGGCATACAGCAGCGGGAAAACGGAAGAGCCTGCACCCGCAAGGGAAACCACTCCGGCGAAGTAGCAGGCGGTTCATTGGGCGTGCGCCTGCATCGCATCAGAGGATGCGGGCGCAGATTCTCTTCAAACCCGCGCGCGCACGAAGCGGAACCCTCCGCCACCGGTCTGCAGCCCGTCCTTGCGCCTTGCGAAATACCGCGCATTGAGTTCCTCCGGACCGAGGTTCTCAATGTCGGTAAAGCCCATCGCGCCCAGCTGCCGCTGAAGTTCGGCGGGATCGAACGAGGACTTCCATGGCTCGCCCATCGCGGTAAACATGTTGGCGCTGAACCGCTCCATCATCTGTTCCATCGGATTCAGGAGTTCCGACCGGACCCGGTAATCGAACACGATGCTGCAGCCCTTTGGCAGTCCGGCGACGAATGCCAGCGTCTGCATCACCGCAGCGGCTTCCAGATAAACCGTCACGCCCAGCCAGGACAGGCAGGCCGGCCGATCGGCGCGGAATCCGGCTTCCCGCAGCTTTTCGGCAAGCGCGTCCTTTTCGAAATCGACACCGACAAAGATAGCCGACTCGGGAACGCTGATCGACGCCTGCCGCAACATCGCCTGCTTCGAGCGCTGCGTGGCGGGATGATCGACCTCATAGGTGCGCAGCCCGGCATCCCGGTACGGATTGCGCAAGGAAAAGGTGTCGAGGCCCGCGCCGAGCACCACATACTGCATCACGCCAGCCCGCACCGCGCGCTGCAGCTCATCCTCGACCAGCCGGCTGCGCGCGACTATTGCTGCACGCATGCTGCGCGCACCCAGATCGTTGAACTGGAACGGATCGTCGCGCACCAGCCGTTCCGTATCCGAACCGAGGATGGGCAGCGCCAGCGCGTCATCGAAGACGAGCGGTTCGTCGAGCAGCTGATGGACCGCCCGTGCGATCGCAACGCGTTGCGCCGACTGGCTTGGCGCGCCTGTTTGAAGAATGTTCTGCGGACTGGATTGCATGCGTTCCCTCCTGTTTGTTCGAGAAGGGAAGCACGATAAAGCCTCACGCACGCGTGAGGGTCAAGCAGCGGCGCGAATACGCTCGATGAAGGCCCGCACGTCCTGCCCGATCACATGTCCCATCTGCAGCAGCGGTTCGGTGCGGTAGGCCTGCAGCAGCTTTGCGCGAAGCGCCGGATCATGATCCGCCATCCGGTCCGTCAGCGCATCCCAGTCGGCCAGCAGCGCGCGCGCCTCGACGCTGTCCATCGCTGTATTCGCCTGCATCAGGCATTGCGCGCGATGTGCCAGCGCCTGCCACTCCTTCCCTAGCCCCTTGTCCATGCGCTGCATATCCTGCGGCGTCAGGTGCCGGTAAAAGGCCGCCATCCGCAGCTGGATCGCCTCGCCCATGTACCGGATCAGTGCCGGGTCGATGCCGCTCTGTCCTTTTGCCGCCGGCTCAGCCTGAATCATCTTGCCCCAGCGGACCGCAAGATCCATGTCGCCCTGCATCCAGCGTATCGACAGATCCATCCAGCGCTGCGCGAGCTGCTGTGCCTGCGGCATATCGGCGCGAACGCCGCGCGCAAGCGCATCATTCACCTCGGCGGTGAGTGCCGCCCAGTCGTCCCGTGTCTTCTTCTGGTTCCGGAAAATCCTGCGCAGTTCGGTGGCGGTGAAGTGGCTGCGGTAGGTCGCCATCAGGTCCAGCGTGGCAAGCCAGTCCTTCATCGGCGGCGGCGTGCCTGACGACAGCGCTGCATCCAGCATGCCAAGCCGCTCGCGCAATTCGCGCGCCTGAGCGATTTCCTGGTCCAGCGCGCGGATCTGCCGCGCGACAATGGCGGGCAGGGATGCCTCTTCCTCCTCCAGCATGTCGCCAATTTTCGCGAGCGACAGGCCGAGCTGCCGCAACGCCTGGATCGCATGCAGCCGCGCGACATCGCTTTCGTTGTACAGCCGGTAGCCGGAGGAAGACCTGCCGGAAGGCTTGAGCAGGCCGATCTCGTCGTAGTGATGCAGCGTGCGCACGGTCAGGCCGGCGCGTTTGGCCAGTTCGCCGACTTTCAGCAGCACGGCTGCTCTCCGGCAGGACTGGGGAAAGAGAGGATGCTAAAACTGATCATGCGATTGCAGTGTTAGAGGTAAAACAGACGGACAAGTATACGATTGGCAAGAACTTATGCACGGAAGTAAATTCTCATCAATTGGCGGCTGGCGGGAATCGCGGCAGAACCGCGCAGTCGAAGCAGATACGTATCCAGAGAATTGCTTCTATCCTGTTCCCATGCAACGCTTTCTTGTCATTGCCGGAATCGTGCTGCTCGTCGCCGGCCTCGCATGGCCGTGGCTGTCGCGGCTGCCGTTCGGCCGCCTGCCGGGCGATATCCATGTGGTGCGCGAAGGCTTCAGCTTCCATTTCCCTATCGTGACCAGCATCGTCATCTCGGTGCTGGTATCGATCCTGTTCTGGATTTTCCGGAAGTGATGCCGCCTGCGCTGGTCCGTGCTGGCCAACAGCATGCACGACAAGTATGATGCGCACGAACCGTCTTTCTTCGGAGGCCAGCATGCCCGTCAGCATCCGCCACATCGTCCGCAGCGTGTTGCGCGCATCCAGCGTCGTTCTTCTCGCAGCCTCAGTGCCTGTACTGGCGGCGGACAAGCAACAGGAAATCGAAGCGCGCTACCAGAGCGAACGGGCGGCCTGCGAGAGCGGCAAGTCTTCCCAGGACCGTGCGACCTGCCTGCATGAAGCCGCCGCCGCGCGCGAAGCGGCCCGGCAGGGGCAGCTCGACAGCGCGCCGGACAGCTACGAGAAAAACGCCTTGGCCCGCTGCGAGGCGCTGCCTGAGGCGGAACGCGAGCTGTGCAGGCGCCGCACACGCAATGAAGGCGAGACGCGCGGCAGCGTGGAAGGAGGCGGCATTTACCGGGAATACCGGGAAGTGACGCTGCCGCCGGTGAAGCCGCAGGATGGCGCGGCGCCATCCCGGTAGATCAGATGGCCGGCCCCGGATCAGCCGGCATTCCAAATAACGGCGTCGCGCTGTTCGCGATCAGCAGCCGTTCGCACTCGTGCGCCGGAATGGGCGGGGAAAACAGGAAGCCCTGCACTTCATCGCACTGATGGCTGGCTAGGAAATCGAGCTGCTCGCGGGTCTCGATGCCTTCCGCGACGATCGTCATCCCCAGCGAATGACCCATCGCGATGATGGCCGAGGTAATCGCCTTGTCGTCGCCGTCGTCGGGCAGGCCGTCGATGAAGGCGCGGTCGATCTTCAGGGTATCGACCGGAAGCTGTTTCAGCGAATGCAGCGACGAATATCCGGTGCCGAAGTCATCCACTGCCACGTGGAACCCGAGCGGCTTGAGTTCGCCAAGCGCGCTGACGATATCCGGATGCGTCTGCAGCGCGGTTTCGGTGACTTCGATATCCAGTCCGTAGCCGTTCATCGACCGGCATGGCTGCAGCTTTCTGCGGATCTCCCCGACGAAACCGGGTTGCTTCAGCTGCCGGGCGGACAGGTTGATCGCAAGGCGCACCGGCGGCACGCCCACCTCCCGCCATCGCTCGAGTTGGGCGCAGGCGGCGTCGAACACCCAGTCACCCACCAGTTCGATCAGATTGCTCTCTTCGGCCACCGGAATGAAGCGGGCGGGCGACTGCATGCCGTGCTGCGGCGAGTTCCAGCGAAGCAGGACCTCAAAACCGGCAATGCATCCGCTGGCAAGGCTGATCTTCGGCTGATAAAACAACTCCAGCTCGTTGTGGCTGATCGCGTCGCGCAGCCCGCGGTCGATCGCCAGCACTTCGGCCGCGCGCTGCGTCATCGACGGCGTGAAGAATTCATAGCAGTTCCGGCCCTTTTCCTTCGCTGCATACATCGCGGTATCCGCCGACTTGCACAACGCTTCGTTGTCGGCGCCATCGTCCGGGAAGACGCTGATGCCGATGCTGACCGATACCGTCAATGCATGGCCGGTGATGTGGATTGGCTCCGCGATCGCATCGATGATCTTGCGTGATAGCGTGGCGGCGTCCTCGGCATGCTCCAGTTCGCTAATGACGATCGCGAATTCGTCGCCGCCCAGGCGCGCGACGGTGTCTTCGGCACGGATGCGCCCACGCAAGCGGGCAGCGATGACTTCCAGCATCTGGTCGCCGGCGGAGTGACCGAGCGTGTCGTTGATCAGCTTGAATCGGTCGAGGTCGAGCATCAACACACCGACACGGATATTGTGCCGTCGCGCGTACTCGAGGGCATGATCCAGGCGATCGTTGTACAACAGGCGGTTCGGCAGCCCGGTGAGCGCGTCATGATAGGCGAGCCGCAGCAATTGTTGTTCGCTGTCCTTGATCGCGCTGATGTCGGAGAACACCGACACATAATCCGTGATCCTGCCGGTATCATCCCTGACCGCCGTGATGCTCTGCCAGCAGGGGAACGACTCCCCCGACTTCTTGCGGTCCCAGATTTCGCCCTGCCAGTTCCCGTTCCGCTCGATCTCGGCCCACAACTTTCCGTAGAACTCCGGGCCTTGCAGCTCGGATTTCAGCAGCCTCGGATTCTTGCCAATCACTTCGTCCGGGCGGTAACCGGTGATGTCGGTAAACGCCTTGTTCACTGCGGTGATCGCACCGCCGCCGTCGGTGACGATGATCGCCTCGCGTGAATGTCCGAACACAGTGGCGGCGCGCCGCAGCTCCTTTTGCGCCTCGGCAACTTTCGTAATGTCGAATACGGTCGTGCGGCTCATGACGAAGTTGCCGTGTTCATCGACGATGGCCGACGCATTGAGCAACACAGGCATGATGGAGCCATCCTTGCGCACCATTTCCAGCTCAAGGTCGCGCAGATATCCCTGTTCCAGCAACTCGGGAATGCGTTTCAGATAAGTCTTTTTGCTTGCCGGCGTCTGCAGGTCGGCCATCCTTCTCTTGCCGACCAGTTCTTCCCGCACATAGCCGAGCCATTCGAGCTCGGTGTTATTGATCTTCACGATCATCAGGTCGCGGTTCACCGAGTGATAGCCGCATGGTGCGTTGTCGTAGAGGTCGCTGATTTCCGCCGCATGCCTTTCCAGTTCCCGCTGCAAGCGCCGGCGCTCGCTGATGTCGCGCATGATCGCCATCCAGCGGCCGTCGGGCAGGATGCGGGCGCTGATCTCTGTCGCCAGATAGGTGTCGTCCTTACGCCTGATCTCCCATTCATCGACTTCGACATATTCCGGATCGCGCAGAAAATGCCGTTTCGATTCCATCAGGCGCGCGACATCCGACTCCGATATCAGGTCAGTGATGCCTTTTCCGACCAGCTCCTCGCGGCGGTAGCCGAGCATGCGGCAGGCATTCGCATTGACATCGAGATAGATGCCGTCCTGATTGGCGATGAATATCCCGTCCGACGCGTTGTCGAACAGCTGATGAAAGCGCTGTTCGCTCTCCCGCAGCGAATTCTTGAAGGCCATACGCTCGCCGATGTCTTCGATCGCTGCCAGCATGCCACCACTATCCGGCTCTCCAGCATCCAACGCGGACAGGTTGAGCCTGGCCCATGCGACAGTGCCGTCCTTGCGCACATAGCGTTTTTCCCAGTGCAGCGAAGCGGCCTGTTCCGTCATCAGACGCTCGCGCATCTGCCGGTCGCGCTCCCGGTCGTCGGGATGCGTCAGATCGAGATGGGCCTTGCACCTCAGTTCCTCGCGCGTGTAGCCGAGCATGCGGCAGAAGGCGCTGTTGGCATCGATAAACCTGTCGTCCGGCCCGATCTGTGCGAAACCGATATCGGCGTGCTCGAAGATCGAACGGTAATAACACGCATGCCGCCGCTGCTCTTCCTCTGCTCGTTTACTGTGTGCAAGCTCCTGCTCCAGGCGGCGGATTTCCACGGCTAGGGCTTCGATGCGGGATTGCGGGTTATCCGCCATGGCATATCAGTTTGTGTGGCACCAACATGTTGGACAGGAACGCAAGGCGGAGGTGCGAGGATTGCGTGGATTACGCACAAAAAACAAGGCCACCCGTAGGGTGGCCTGGAACCATCATGGCAGCGCAACCGAAGCGGATCAGTGCACTTTGTTGCCGGCCTTCTGGCCTGCGACCTTCGCTTCACCGCTCTTGGTGGCAACCATCTTCTGTACCAGGTTGTTGCAGGCGAGGGCGGCATCGGACTCGTGCGAAGCTGCGTTCAGGTCGCAGCCTGCCTTGGCCGCGACTTCACGATGCTGCGCCAGATACTGGCGAACTTCGAATTCATTCTTCAGCTCCTGCTTCACCTCGGCGCGGGTCACGCCAGCGTCGGCATAGGCACCGAAAGCGGTCAGGGAGAGCAGCGAAGCGATCAGCAGTTGTTTGGTGTTCATGATGTTTTTCCTTTAAACGTTGAGAGAACCTATCCGGGGGCGCCTGATTTGTCTCGTCAAGCGCATGTCGGTACTGTATTCAACTCAACGTCGGAAATAAACACGATTTAAGTCAATCGATTATTTCTAATAAAGGAATAATAATGATTAGCGCAATCGTTGCACCAGACGCAGCAGCAACAGCAGCACGATCGCGCCGACGGTCGCAACGATGATCCGCCCGAGCAGCCCGCCTCCCGCAGAAACATCGAGTGCATTGAACAGGTAGGCGCCGATAAACGCGCCGACAATGCCGACCACAATATCGCCAACGATGCCAAAGCCGCCGCCCACGACCGCGCTGGCCAGCCAGCCGGCGATCAATCCGATAAGCAGAAACCAGAGCAATTCCATGTTGATCTCCTTTGACGGTAATGCATGTTAGATCGATGCCAACAATGAAGTTTCGGCTGCCAAGGCAACAATCCACACAGCAGTGCTTGCAGGAAACATTAATGCTGGCGTATCGTTTCCCGGAACAGGGAGGATGCGATGGGCAGCACTATCGGAAGCAGCTACTCGGCGGCACGGCAAGTCATGCTGTGCGTTGTGCTGTGCGCAGCCGGCATGGCACAAGCGGAAGAAACGAAGATTTACCGCTCGTACGATGCCTCCGGCAAGGTGCCAACGTTTTCCGATCGTCCGCTCAACCGCAGTTCGCAAGTCTTTGCGGTATTCGACGGCACCCAGCTATGGCCGCGTGCCGGCACCGGTCCGGTCTCGCTGCCGCAGCTTGCCGCCCGGCGCAAGGCGCTGGACCCGCTGGTGCAGCGCGTCGCTCAGTCGCACGGCCTCCAGGCCGCGCTGCTGAAGGCGATCATCGAGGTCGAGTCCGGCTTCAACGCACGGGCCCGCTCACCCAAGGGCGCGATCGGCCTGATGCAGGTGATGCCAGCCACCGCAGCGCGCTACGGCCAGTTCGACCTGTATTCGGCGGAGCAGAATGTCGATGTCGGCGCGCGCTACCTGCGCGATCTGCTGAGGATGTTCGGTGGCGACGTGCGCCTCGCGGTGGCGGCCTACAACGCTGGCGAGAATGCAGTGATACGGCACGGCAGGCGCGTGCCGCCGTATCGGGAAACGATCAAGTATGTGCCGATGGTGCTGGAGCGGTATCAGCAGTTCCGCTCGCATGTTGCGCACTAAACCTTCGGTCTGCAAGCGCGCGCCTGTTGCAATTTGAAACCAAAATCCCCGCCAGCCGACGCCTTCATGGCCAAAACCGGTAGGTAAAATCGCATCGTCCCTTCCTCAACAAACGGGCTCCGATGATGACCAATCTGCACAGGATTCTCGCTGCAACGATTGCCGCCGGCATTTTTGCTATGGGCTTGTCCGGCGCGCGAGCGGAAAGCGGCCCGGCCGAAAGAGCCGGCAAGGCGATCGATCAGGCGGCGGCAACAGTCGCCAGAGGTGTAAGCAAGGCGGCGGAGAAAACCGGCGAGGCGCTGGAAAAGGCAGGCGAAAAGATACAGCAGGTCGTCCGCAGGCCGCAGCAAAAGGAACCGGGGCAGGAACAACAGGCGCAGTAAGCCCAGCGCCCCACTTCACCGTCCGTCACGCCACCGCGCGCTTCTGCTTTTCCGTGATGGTCCAGTAGTAGATCGTGCTGCCATCGACCACTTCGGTCTTTTCCGGCGGCCACTCGTCTCCCATGTCGAACGCATGTGACACCACCCGCGTGCCGACCTTCAGCTGACGCCATAGCTGCGGGCGCAGCTGGCGGTTGACGCTGGTGAGCAAATAAAGCGTGACTACCGTCGCATCCGACAGATCAGTCTTGAACAGGTCACCGACCATGAATTTTGTCCGGTCCGACACGCCCGCGCGCTTCGCATTCGCCTGCGCTTCCGATACCCGCTGCGGATCGAGATCGACGCCGATGCCCTTTGCGCCATAGCGCTTGGCCGCGGTCACCACCATGCGGCCGTCGCCACAACCCAGGTCGTACAGCAGATCACCCTTCTTCACACTGGCGATTTCCAGCATCCGATCGACCACGCTTTGCGGCGTCGGCACAAACGGTACATCGAGCGAGCGCGCCGGCCCTTCCAGCGCCAAGGCCGGTCCGCCGGCAAGGCCATACGCCGCCGCAGCGCCGATCCACTTCAGCAACCTGCGGCGTCCTTCCGGGCTTGTATCGGCATGTGCGTGAGAATGCATGGAGCTTCCTTTCCGAGGTGGCGGCAAATGTCACGCTGATGCGACGTGACCGATGCCTGAAAAGTTCAGCGCCTCTGACTCTGGATGGAGTTGCCTCAATCGCCGGCGCGGCCGGCATCCTCACAAGACTGGCGATACCTGCCTCGCGTCATCATCCGGTCATGTAGCGCATGCATACTCGCGTCGATCTCCAATAGATCCCCAAGTTGGTTTCGGCCGCTGTCGCAAGACATGCGGCCATTTTTTTAGCTGCTTCCGATAAGTGGCGCAGAAGCTACACATTGCAGCTTGTCATCAAGTTGTAACACCTGCTGAACAGAATCGAGCCTGTCTGTTTGACATCCCCGTGAAAACGGGCTCCTTCTGAAGATTGGGGCTTCCGTGCATCAGACATTAAAACCGACCAAAAAGGAAAATTCGCAATGAAAAAATCGCTTCTTGCAGTCGCCGTACTCGGCGCTTTCGCTGGCGCCGCATCCGCGCAGACCAATGTGACTGTCTATGGCGTTGTTGATGCTGGTATTTACCGTGCCGACAACGGCGATGAAACCACCTGGGGCTTGGGTTCCGGTGGGCAGTCCGGTAGCCGTATCGGCTTCCGCGGTACCGAAGACCTCGGTGGCGGCCTGTCGGCGATCTTCACGCTGGAAAACGGCTTCAATGCAGATACCGGTACGCTGGGTCAAAGTGATTCCAGCAATACGCGCCTCTTCGGCCGTCAGGCATGGGTCGGTCTGCAAGGCGGCTTCGGTGCCGTGAAACTCGGCCGTCAATATGCGCCGATCCGTGCTGCGGTAGAAAGCGTTGACCCGTTCGGTCTGGGCTTGGCCGGTAACGCCGCAAACGTTTTTGAAGTGTATGGCGAGCGCACCGACAATACCGTCAACTACACGACCGCAAACCTGGGCGGCTTTGTTGGCCAGGCTGCTTACAGCTTCGGCGAGGTAGCTGGCGAAAACTCCGCCGGCCGTCACCTCGGCCTGTCCGGCGCCTACAACAACGGCCCGCTCCGCGCAGTCCTCGCTTATCACAAGCAAGATCTTGGCACGCCAGCTACTCCGTCGAATGGAGATCGTGACACCGTATTTGTAGGTGGCGCCTATGACTTTGGCGTGGCAAAACTGCACGCAGGGTATGCACGCACCAAGGGCGAAAATGCTGCCGGTGCTACCAATCTTGACGCCGACGATGCGATGATCGGCGTCAGCGCTCCGATTGGCGCGGGCACCATCCTGGCATCGTATATCCGCCGCAGCGATGATCTGACTCCCAGCAATGATGTCAGCCAGTGGGCGCTGGGCTACACCTATGCCTTGTCCAAGCGCACGAACCTCTACACTTCGTACGCAAAAATCAAGAACGATGGGACCGCCCGACTCAAAGGCTTCAGCAGCAGCTACGTGGCCAACGGCGGCTCGGTTAACGGAAGCGATCCGTCGGTCTTCAACGTCGGCATTCGTCACACCTTCTAATGCCTAGCGGGCGCAAGCCCGCCAGCAGCAGAACGAAAAAGGCACGCAGTATTACGCTGCGTGCCTTTTTTATCGTCCGCGCATTCTTCCCGAGTCTGGCATTTACCAAAAGTAGCCCACCGCGCTACTATCCCGACACCGATCAGACCAATATCCCTCACACGATCCATGCAGCTTTCCTTACCCCAGACGCCGCTGCCGATCTTTGCGCCCGATCCCCGCCTCGCGCCCTTCCTGATGCACTTCATGGCGCTGGATCTCGACGGCCGCGAAAGCCGTCTGCCTGCGGGCCTGAGTCCGAACCTGCTGCTGTTCGTGCGCGGCGGAGTCAGGGTCAAAGAAGAGGATGGCAGCCTGCAGCCCTGCCCGCGCTTCATGCTGACCGGCCCCAACATGAGCACGCGCCATTCTTTTTCCGAACCGGGAACGCTGGCGCTTTCAGTGATGTTCCGGCCCGGCCTGCTGGAGGAATCGCTTGGCATAGCGGCGCCGGATACCTATGCGCGCATTCTCGACATACGCGACATCGTGGGCAATGCGCCGGTGGAACAACTGTTCGGCGATCTCGCCAAGCGGGATTCGGTGCCGGAGCAGGTCCAGCTGCTCCAGGACTTCCTGCTATCGACGCTCAACCTCGTCCCGAAGAAGAAAAGCATCGGCCAAGCCTTCCTCTCCACGCACCAGAAGATGTTCACGCCCCTGATCGATCTCGCGCTTGCTTTCGGCATCGGCGAACGTCAGCTGGAGCGGCGCGTGCGGCAGGTGTTTGGCGTATCACTGCGAGACGTGCGGCGCATGACCCGCTTCGGCCTGACCTTGCAGCGCCTGCTGGGCCAGTCGGTGGCGCACGGCGACCTGACGCATGTCGCGCACGAAGCGGGCTATTACGACCAGGCGCACATGCACCGGGATTTCGTCGAGATGAGCGGCCTCGGCCCGATCCAGCTGATCCAGAAGATCGCCAGCGACGATCCGGCATACTGGGTCTATCGCATTCCGCCGGACGACTTCAAGAAACTGTTCATTCCGATCGATTGACGGGTTGATACAAGTATCGCCCGCACCCTGCCGCTACACTGCTCCGGTCCCTGTCAATCGGAGGTCTCATGGAACATCTGGAAGCGAGCGGCGACAACTTCATCCTGACGCGGCTGGACGATATTTCCAATCTGGCGCGCACCAACAGCATGTGGTACCTGTCCTTCGGGCTGGCCTGCTGCGCGGTCGAGATGATGCAGGCGGCCGCGTCGCGCTACGACATGGACCGCTTCGGCATCATGCCGCGCGCCAGCCCGAGGCAGGCCGACCTGATGATCATCGCCGGCACGCTGACCAACAAGATGGCGCCGGCGCTGCGCAAGGTGTACGACCAGATGGCCGAGCCGCGCTATGTGATCTCGATGGGCTCCTGCGCCAATGGCGGCGGCTACTACCATTACTCGTATTCGGTGGTGCGTGGCTGCGACCGCATCGTTCCGGTGGATGTCTATATCCCGGGCTGTCCGCCGACGGCGGAAGCGCTGATCTACGGCCTGATGCAGTTGCAGAGCAAGATCAAGAGAACGCGCACCATCGCGCGCTGACACGCTCTCTGCAACATGCATGAGCCCGCTTCGCCGGGCTCTTTTTATGATCCTTCCTTGATCTCACGGACAAGCGGCATTGATCCTTAACAAGCATCGCAGCCGGCCTGCGCAGCAATATAGTTCCTTGCGATGTACACACCACTGCTCAAGAACAAGGAACGCACTTGCTGTCGGATCAGGTAAGGAAATTCATCGCCGGCGAACAGGATCGCCAGCAAGGTCGCTTCATTCGCGGCATCACGCTCGACGACTATCTGAAGAAGCTCGGCGAAAAAGCGGAGCTTCTCTTGCATTACGACGCCGGTATCTGCAAGGGACTGGTGGCCTATTACTGCAACGATGCAGCGAGCAGGACCGCCTTCATCTCGCTGCTGCTGGTCGATCCCGCTTCCCGCCGCACCGGCGTCGGCAAGATTCTTTTCGCCACGGTACTGGAAATGATCCGGCAGCGCTCCTTCGAACGCTGCCGGCTGGCCGTCGATAAACACAACTTCGCGGCGTTGCGCTTCTACGAGAGATTCGGCTTTTCCATCGTCGATGAAAAAGCCGGGCAGCATGTTCTCGAACTGGAATTGCAGTCACATTCGGCATGAGCGACTGCGCCCCTTCAGCGCATCTGGAACAGCTCCTGATGGAAGTTCTTCGCCGGTAGTCCGCTGGCCGCGAAGTCCCTGCGCAGGGCCGTGCCGAAACCGGCCGGGCCGCAGAACCAGAGGCTGGCCGAGCGCCAGTCCGGCACGGCGGCGCGGATGCGGTCGGCGCTGAGCTGGCCGTCCTTCGCATCGACCAGCACATGCAGTCGTATGCCGGCCGCCCTGGCGTCGGCGGTGAGCTTGTCGATCGCGTCCTGCTCGAAATCCTTCGTCGTGTGGAACAGGTCGATCTCATGTGTGTCCTTCGCTTTCGCCAGCTGCTTCATGCGGGCGATGAAGGGCGTGATGCCGATGCCGCCGCCGACCCAGATCTGGCGCGGCTTGCGGTCGCGGAACGTGAAGCAGCCGTACGGACCTTCTACGGTGACCGGCATGCCGACCTTCAGCTGCTCGCGCAATCTGGCGGTATGGTCGCCGAGCTCCTTGACGATGAAGACGATGCGGCGCTCCTTCGGGTCCCATGCTGAAGCGATGGTGTAGGGATGCGCGCCTTCGCCATGCTCCGACGTCACGAAGGCAAACTGGCCGGCCTCATGCCCGGCCCAGCCGTCCCGCACGCGGATGGCGGTTTCGATGACGCGCAGCTCCGGGTAATAGATGATCGATTCGATCTCGCCCTGTATCCTGCGATCGAGCCCGACGCGCCGCGCCAGCACCATCACCGCCGCATACGTGCCGGAGGCCATCAGCAGCGCGACCACCCATCCGATCGGCTGGGTCCAGTATTCGATCTTGACCAGCACGATCGCGTGATAGACCAGCACCAGGTAGAGCGCCGCCAGCCACTTGTGGGTCTTGGCAAACAGGTGATATGGGAAGCGCTTGACCAGCGCAAGAACGAGCAGGATTGCGACCGCATAGAACGCCCACTCGCCCACCGTCTCGGCCAGTCCACGCTGGCTGCGCAGCCATCCCTCCATCATGCCGAGCCCCTGTCCGGCGCCCTGCCTGCGCCCGGGGCGTGTCAGCCAGCCCCAGCCGACCATCCACTTGGTGCCCTGCGCCCACCACCAGTGAACGACAGCGACCGCCAGCGCGCTAATGCCGAGCCACTTGTGCAGGCGATACATCTTGTCCAGTCCGTTCAGATGCGGTTCCAGCCATTTCGGCCGCAGCGCCAGCACCATCGCGACACTCATCGTGCCGATACCGAGCACGCCGGTGAGCTGCACGAACGCATTACGGAACGTGAAATACGTCAGCGGAGAAGGCAGCAGCGTATCGGCCAGCAGCCACAAGCTCGTCAGTGCCAGCAGCAGCGCTGCGAGGCTGAATTTGATGTTCTTCATATCCGTTCCCTAACCCGATCGCGCGGATCGTCCATTCATCTTTTGGACAAATGGTAATCGCCCCGTGTGTACGAGGCATGTCCACTGTATGTCAAAGTGTATCGGGGACAGGGAAAGCGGCTCAAGCGCCGGGCGATTGGCGGGAGTGCTCCAAAAGGAATCGGCTCCAACACCGCTGGCGAAGAAGCCGGCCGACGGTGTTGGAGCCGAATCGTGGCAGATCCTGCAATTGCAGCCCGAAGAGCGGCCATGCCTCACTCCGGGCTGCATGCTGCCTCAGCGCACCACGCCCATCCGCTCGCGCTGGCCGTTCTTGAAGGTGTACAGCGTCAGCGCACCGTTCTTGATGTCGCCCTTGCTGTCGAAGGCGATCTTGCCGGTGATGCCGTTGTAGTTGGTCTTGGCCATCTCCGGCAAGTACTTCGCCGGGTCGGCGGAGCCTGCTCTCTTCATCGCCTCGACCATCAGCATCACGGCGTCATAGGTGTACGGCGCATACAGTGCCACGTCGATGCCGAATTTCTTCTTGTAAGCGGCGCGGAACTCGTCCATGCCCTTCTTCTCGGATTCCTCGACACCGCCCGCTTCCGCGCAGATGACCTTGCCGTCACCCAGAGCATCGCCGGCAAGCTTGGCTAGGTTCTCGGTGCAAACGCCGTCGCCGCCCATCATCTTGGCGTTGATGCCGAGCGCCTTCATCTGGCGCAGCATCGGGCCGGCCAC
>JAEZVM010000405.1 GCA_023420795.1 Pseudomonadota bacterium | reverse complement strand
TGCATGTGATCGCCCATGATCCGGCCTATAACAGCTACAGCCTGGGCATCCTCTGTTATTACCTGACGATCTGCGAGGGCATCGCGCGCGGCGGCAAGCGCTTTCATCTGCTGCCGGGCCGGTATGAGTACAAGTACCGCCTGCTCGGCGAACTGCGCGAGATCGCGCGCGTCGATATCTATCGCAGCCGACTGCATATGCTTGCGTTCTGCGGCAGGGTTGCCAGTACGGCATGTAAAGGATATCTGTTGCACGCGAAGCTGTGGCTGCTCGATGCCGAGCGCCGCAACGACCGCCTGTCGCGCGGCGCGGCCGCAGTTGTGCGGCTGTTGCGTACATTGAAACGCTCTCGGTCCGGCATGCCGTGATGCCTTTCCATGGGACTGAACGATAGAATAGTAGCCTCACAACAGACCGCAAGGCGCGGATCGACGGATGAGATTCCTCGTCGCTTCGCTGCTCGGATTGACAGCTGAATTTGTCAGATGTTCAAGAGGAACTTTCCCTTTGCCCTTCCGTTCTCAGAGTGTCGCATCCGCCAGAGACCCAACCAAGATCGCATGCTTCTCAACCACCCATGCTCCCGCCATTCCATGCCGCGCGCGCTCGCGCTGGCGGTGGCGGCATGGATGACGTCGCCGGCGCTCGCAGCCGACATTCCTGACCATCTCGCCGACAGCCTTCCCTATCTGGCCGGCAGCGGCGCACTCGCGCCTGGCTATTTCGACATCGAGGAAGAGAGCGCCAGCATCGGCTACGAGACCCGCTTCACCAAATGGGGTGCGAAGGTCGATCAGTACATGGATGTCAATCCCGCTATCACGATGGATTACGGGCTGCTGCTGACGAACAAGCTCGGCGCGGGCGGACGATTCACGCGGCAGGACGATTATTCGGAAATCGTTCTCAACGGGATTTACGCGCCCAAGCGCAACCTGCGCTTTCGCATGACGGGCGCTCAGCTGCGCACCACGCCCGGCTATCTGGGGATGCAGGACGGCGCGTTCGACGGCTTCCTGCAAAACAGCTATCTGTTCGGCGTGAAGAAGTACTGGAACAAGTACCAGCATCTTGCCGACATCGGCATCGCCGCCTACTCGATCGAGGCGAACGCGCCGTCTTCGGCACGCATCCCTCAGGATGACGAACTGCCGGATGCCGACGATGCACTTGCCAGCGCCTTCGCTCCCGGACGACTGAACGGCTACCTGCTCAGCCTGGGGCTGCGCCCGACGCCGCTGTCCAAACTGGAACTGCGGCATGAGACCGGCAATCTCTCATACTCTTTCGGCGCCGGCATGCAGCGCGACGAGCGCCTCGTATCGAACCGGATCAGCTATTCGCACTATCTCGGCAACTGTCTGCGACTGCAGGGCGGATACAGTGCAAGCACGGAATTCGACCGCTTCGACCTGAAGCTGGCGAAGCACAACTGGAATATCAGGCTCTCGCGCGAGAACGACGCGGGCAGCAGCGACACCGCTGTGCACTTCGGGTACATGCTGCCGCTCGGCCGCAAAAGAAATCATGCGATGAGCTGCGGCTTTGAACAGGGCGGCGCATCAAGTTTCGAGTCGATCGTCAACGCAGCGACGCAGCGGCCGCTGCAATTGCCGAACGATCCGCTGATCGCCGAGGCGCCCTGATACTACTGCGTCAATAAGCTGACGTGTCATCCCGAGCAGAGCGAGCGATCTCAACCCATTGCATATGCTGAGATAGGTGAGATCCCTCGCGTTGCTCGGGATGACAGGCGCGTGACAAGCGCAGGTTTTATGACGCAGCAGTACGAAGATCAGCAAGCACCGAGGTACTGATCCTCCGTGTTGTCCGCCACATGGATGTTCGGCGACGGGCGCGCAATATGGTAGCCCTGCGCATAGTCGATGCCGAGTGCGCTCACGGCGGCCAGCACATCCGCATCCTCGACGAACTCGGCGACGGTCTTTATATTCAGCTCCTTGGCCAGCGTCACAATACTCTTGATGAACGCGAGATAAACTTCGTCATGCAGCATGTTGCGGATGAACTCGCCCTCGATCTTGATGTAATCGACCGGGAAGCACTTGATGTACTGGAAGGAGGAATAGCCCGAGCCGAAATCGTCGATCGCAAAGCTGAAGCCCTGCAGCTTGGCATCAATGACGAATTTTTCCAGCAGGGTCAGGTTGCGCACGGTTTCCCGTTCGGTGATCTCGAACACGATCCGCGTTGGATCGATGCCGGCCTCGCCCGCAAGGCGGCTCACCCGTTCGGCGAACTCACCGACGATCAGCGCCTTCGGCGACAGGTTAATGAACAGCATGCCAGTGTAGCCCTGTTCCTTTACCTGCGCGAACGCCTTCTCGATCAGCTGGTAATCCATCTTGTGCGCGATGCCCATGCTCTCCGCTTCGGCGATGAAGTCGTTGGCGGTCACGATCCGGTCGTCGAGCTGGATGCGCATCAGCAGTTCATGGATCACGATCTGGCCGGTGACGGCGTCGCAGATCGGCTGGAAGAACGGCACGATGCGCTGCTGGTCGAGCGCGTTCTGGATCATGATGTTCTTCTCGCCGGCCTTGCGGAACACTTCCGCCATCTCGTCCTCGGTCGGGATCGCGATCGCGTTCTTGCCGGAGCTCTTGGCCTTGTACATCATGTTGTCCGCAACCAGGAAGAGGTCCTTCGGATTATCGCCATGATGCGGGCTGATCGCGATGCCGATCGACGTGGTGGCCCTGATCCGGTTGCCGTCCGGCGCATCCATCGAGAACGCTTCTGTCAGTTCCGCGATGCGCTGCGCGACCATGTGCGCCTGCGTGTCGGATGCCTCCGGCAGGATGATGCAGAACTCGTCGCCGCCGTAGCGCGCCAGCAGATCGCCGTTGCGCACCGCGCCGCGCAGCAGTTCTGCGAACGCCTGCAGGTAGGAGTCGCCGAAATGATGGCCGAAACGGTCGTTGATGGTCTTGAAGTTGTCGAGGTCGAGCATCATCACCGCAAACTGCTGGTTATGCCGCTTCGCGCGGCCGACCTCATAACCGAGTAGTTCCCAGAACATGCGCTGGTTGTACAGATCGGTCAGCGGGTCGCGGGTGGCGTAATGCTCCAGGTCCTTGGTGTACTTGTAGATCGCCTTCACCGAGCCGACCAGGTTCAGCAGCGTAGTGAGAATGCTGCCGATGACCATGTGCCGCACATTGTCCTGCGCCATCATCGACTGCACGCCGATGCCGACGATGCCGCCGATCTTCGGCGTTTCCAGCAGCAGCGTCTTGGTCTGCACCTCGATGTCGTGCGTGCTCAGTTCCGGCAGCGCGCCTTCGCTGTCGGCGACGTTGTGCGCGATCGGCAGCAGCGCGCTGTCGCGGAAGAATGCATGGTCATGCAACTGCCGGCGCAGGATCGACTCGAACAGGCGCACCGTCTTCGCCGACGGCGGATTGCGCCAGAACACCTCGCATTCGTACGCTTCTTCCTCGACGCGGAAGATCGTAACCAGCGCATAGGCATCAATGATCGGATTGATTTCCAGAAGCAGGTTCTTGATGAATTCGCGCCAGTCGCGCACCACGTTCGAGGTGATGATGAATTTTTCCAGCAGCCGGATCTCGAATTCGAGCACGCCTTTATCGACCGCGACGCGCCGGATCTTCTCCACCAGCAGCGCCACGTTGTCGAAGGCCTGATCGAATTCCTGGAAGCCGAAATCGACCTTGCCCATATCGAAATGGTCGAAGTCCTTGATGGTATTGATTGACTCGACCTTGCCGCGGAACAG
>JAEZVM010000400.1 GCA_023420795.1 Pseudomonadota bacterium | reverse complement strand
GGCTTCACACTATGGCGCGACCTGGGCAAAACTGCGGGCGGTGAGTATCTTCCGTTTTCCGCGCTGACCGCAATCCACTGGACGCACCGGATGTTTGCGCTCGCGGTTGCTCTCGTCATGCTCTGGCTGATACGGAAGGCCTACCGTATCGACGGCCTGCGCCGAATCGCGCAATACCTGCTGGCAGCCGTTGTGCTGCAATTCCTGACAGGCATATCAAGCATTTTCCTGAAGTGGCCGCTGGCGCTCGCAGTGCTCCATAACGGTGGAGCCGCTGTTCTTGTGCTGTTGCTGACCATGTTGATCCACCAGGCCCGAAGTACGCCGATGCCGGCGTCGAATCGGACCGTAACGCGGCTGTCGGCCGCATGAGGTGAACATGACGACACTGACCATCCGCTCCCATCGCTTCGCGCAGTACTGGGCCCTGACCAAGCCGAGGGTCACACAGCTGGCTGTGTTTTGCGCGGTCATCGGCATGTTCCTCGCGAGCCCGGATTTGCCGGACTGGCGGATCGTGGTGGCGGCCACCATCGGCATCTGGTTGCTCGCCGGCGCTGCGTTCGCCGTCAACTGCCTGGTGGAGCGCAGCATCGATGCGCGCATGGCCCGCACCGCCCGCCGGCCGCTCGCGCGTGGCGAAATCACGGTGACGCAGACGCTGCTTTTCTCGGGAGTGATCGGTGGCACTGGCATGTGGGTGCTGTTCAATTTCGTCAATCCGCTGACGATGTGGCTGACCTTCGCCACCTTCGTCGGCTATGCCGTGGTCTATACGATGCTGCTCAAGCCGGCAACACCGCAGAACATCGTGATCGGCGGCCTGTCGGGTGCAATGCCGCCGGCGCTGGGCTGGGCAGCGGTTGCCAATGACGTGCCGATGCAGGCATGGATACTAGTGATGATCATCTTCGTATGGACCCCGCCGCATTTCTGGTCGCTGGCACTGTACCGGCGCGACGACTACGCGAAATCCGGCCTGCCGATGCTTCCGGTGACGCATGGCCTGAAATTCACCGGCTTCCAGATCTGGCTGTATACGATCGCGCTGGTCGCGACCACCATGCTGCCGTATGCGGTACGGATGAGCGGGCTGATCTATCTGGCCAGCGCATCGGTGCTGGGCGCAATCTTTTTGCGGTATGCTTGGCAGGTTTATCGGCATTACTCCGATCTGGTGGCGCGCAAAACCTTCGCCTACTCGATCGTCTATCTGTCCCTGTTATTCTTTTCGCTGCTGGCGGATCATTACCTGAAGCTTTGACATCATGCGTTCATTCACTGCCCGATGCGCGTCCTCCGTCGCGCTAGCCATTGCCACCCTGATGCTTGGTGCCTGCGACAAGGCCGGTGGCGAAAGCGGGCAGATGATGCTGTCGCCGGCAAAGAGCCCTTTCAAGAACACCGACGTTACCGGCCTCGACTACGCGAAAGACTTTGCCCTGACCGACCATAACGGCAAGTTACGCACGCTTGCCGACTTCAAGGGCAAGGCGGTAGTCGTGTTCTTCGGCTATACCCAGTGCCCCGACGTCTGCCCGACCACCATGTCCGATATGGCGACCGTGATGCAGCAACTGGGGCCGCTGGCCGACAAGGTGCAGGTGCTGTTCATCTCGGTCGATCCCGAGCGGGACAAGCCGGAATTGCTCGCTCAGTACGTTCCGGCATTCGATCCGCGCTTCCTTGGCTTGGTCGGCGACAAGGCCGCGACCGACAAGGTTGCGCAGGAATTCAGGGTGTTCTATCAAAAGGTGCCGGGCAAGGAACCGGGCTCTTACACGATGGATCACACCGCGGGCAGCTATGTGTTCGACCCGCAGGGGCGCATTCGTCTGTTCGTGCGGCATGGGCAGGGGGCGGAACCGATTGCGCATGACCTGAAGCTGCTGCTGTCATAGCAGGATCCGGATAATGAAAAAGGCGTCCCGAAGGACGCCTTTTTTCTTTGGGGCGAGCCGCTTATGCGTATGCGGCCAGAGTGCCTTTCATTTTCTTCAGCGCCGCGCTCTCGATCTGGCGGATGCGCTCGGCGGAGACGCCGAACTCGTCGGCCAGTTCATGCAGCGTCGCGCCCGAGCCGTCATCGCTGGCAAGCCAGCGTGCCTCGACGATGCGGCGCGATCGAGCGTCGAGCTTGTCGAGGGCAATACCCAGACCTTCCGATTGCAGGCGGTCGAACTGCATCGCTTCCAGCGCCTTGGTTGGCTCGCTGGCATCTGACGACAGATAGGCAATCGGCGCAAACTTGTCGTCTTCGTCATCACTGGGCGCTTCGAGGCCGATATCGTGACCCGACATGCGGGTTTCCATCTCGATTACTTCCTCGCGCTTCACGTTCAGCGTTTTGGCCAGATCATCGACCTGCGCCGGTGTCATCGCGTCCAGGCCTTCCTTGTGGCTGCGCAGATTAAAAAACAGCTTGCGCTGTGCCTTGGTGGTTGCCACCTTGACCAGGCGCCAGTTCTTCAGGATGTATTCATGAATCTCGGCCTTGATCCAGTGCATTGCATAGGAAACCAGGCGCACACCCTGATCCGGGTCGAAGCGCTTGACCGCCTTCATCAGGCCGATATTCCCTTCCTGGATCAGGTCGGCATGCGGCAATCCGTAACCGAGATAGCCACGGGCGATCGACACCACCAGTCGCAAATGCGACATCACCAGCTTCTGCGCGGCACCGAGGTCGTTCTTGTCCCGCAGGTCGCGGGCGAGCGAGCTCTCTTCCTCATGCGTAAGCATCGGGATGCGGTTGACCGCCGAGATATAGGCTTCAATATTGCCAAGGCTACCCGGAAAGCCGAGTGCCAAGGCCTGATTACCTAACGGAACCAATGCTGATTGTGCAGATGTCGCTTTCATCGTTTCTCCTTGCGTCCTTAGCTAAGACCGTTCCTCAAGTGGATCGATCCGCTTTTTGCTTCATTATATTAGCACTCTCCGAGTGGGAGTGCTAATCAGCATTTTCAAGGAAAGGCATAGCGAAGCTCTATTGCTTTCTGCTATTTAATTGATACTTGCTGGGTGTGAACGCCCTCTATGCGAGGCGCTTCAGATGACGCTTGACCGAGAGCAGCGCACCCAGCAGGCCAAGCAGGGCGCTTATTGTCAATAAGGCAATCGTGGGTGCAGCACTCAGAGGAGCTAGGCGGAACTCAGACGCATATAACCGGGCGAATTCCGCAAGCGCGTCATTGAACGGATACAGGGCCAGGGCCACTACACCCAACGCAACGCCGCCAGCTACCAGACCCAGCAGGGCGCCAGTGTAGTAGAAAGGCCGGCAGATGAATGCATTGGTCGCACCAAACATCCGGCACACCTCGATTTCCTCGCGCTGCGTCATGACCTGCAGCCGGATGGTATTGAATACCACCGCTACCACCACGACACCCAGCGTGACCGCGAGGAAGAGAAGCGCCAGGCGCAGCACGTTGATCAGCGCGGCAAGGCGCTTGACCCAGGCCGAATCGATCTGCACATATTCCACGCCGGGCAGCGCCTTCAATTGGGCCGCGAGCGATTCGACCCGTCTGGCATCAGCCGCATTTTGCACGCCGGACAGCTTGAGCACGTAGCCGTCGGGAAGCGGGTTTTCGCCGAGGGCTGTGATCGCTTCCGACAAGCCGCTTTTATCCTTGAGCAGATTCAGCGCCTGTTCGCGCGGGATGAATTCCAGTTTTGCCGCATGCCTCGACTCCTGCGCGATGCGGCGGATCTGTGGCGACAGCGCTGCGGCGCGCTCGCGCGGCGTGTCCATCGCCATGAAGATGCTGATCTCCGGTTCGACCGCGAGCTGCTCGGACAGAGGGCGCACATTCTCCAGCAGCGTCAGGCCGGCGAACGGCAGCGCCAGCGCGATCGCCACCACCAGCACGTTCAGCGCAAAACTGCCCGAGGACTGGCCCAGATGCCGGAGCGCATCGCCCAGCGCGAGTGCATGCTGCCTGATCCAGTTCAGCATGCGGCCCCCTGCAAGGTATCGGTAGCGGCCAAAGCGGCCAGCCGCCCGCGTTCGAGACAAATGACGCGCTGAGCGCCGTTCAGGATGCTTTCGTCATGGGTCGCGATCAGGCAGGTGACGCCGACACCGTGAAACGCCTTCAGCGCATCCATCACCTTGTTCGCGCTGGCGCGGTCGAGATTGGCGGTCGGCTCGTCGGCCAGGATGATCTGCGGCCGGTTCACGATCGCGCGGGCGATCGCGACGCGCTGCTGTTCGCCGCCTGACAACGACAGCGGCTCGCAGGGCGCCTTGTCCAGCAGCCCGACCTTGTCGAGCGCGGCGCGGGCGCGCTTCTCCGCATCGGCACGGGTCGTGCCGGTCACCAGCAGCGGCAGCATCACATTGGCCAGCACGCTGCGGTCGTTCAGCAGGCATTGCGGCTGGAAGATCAGGCCGAGATTGCGACGCAGGTAGGGAATGCCGGAGGACTTGAGGCGGCCGATATCCTGGCCGTTGACGGTGATCGTGCCGGAACTTGGGCGCTCGACGGCGGCAATCATCTTAAGCAGCGTCGATTTGCCTGCACCGGATGCGCCCGACAGGAATACCAGTTCGCCCTTGTCGATGGACAGCGTGATGTCCGCAAGCGCGGCGCTGTTGCGCGCATAGTGTTTGGAAACCTGCTGGAATTCGATCATGTCAGTTTAATGTCAGCTCAGCAGCGCATCGACGAACTCTTCGGCGTTGAACGCCTGCAAGTCCTCGATCTTTTCACCGACGCCGATGAAGTACACCGGAATCGGCCGGGTTTTTGCGATCGCCGCCAGCACGCCGCCCTTAGCGGTGCCGTCCAGCTTGGTGATGACCAGCCCGGTCAGCTGCAGCGCATCGTCGAAGGCCTTGACCTGCGCCAGTGCGTTCTGGCCGGTATTACCGTCGATGACCAGCAGGATTTCGTGCGGCGCCTGCTCCATGCCCTTGCCGATCACGCGCTTGACCTTTTTCAGTTCCTCCATTAGATGCAGCTGCGTCGGCAGGCGGCCGGCGGTATCGACCATCACGATATCAACATTGCGTGCCCGGGCCGACTGCACCGCGTCGAACGCAACCGCCGCCGGATCGCCGGACTCCTGCGCGATCACCGTCACGTTGTTGCGCTCGCCCCAGATCGCCAGCTGTTCGCGCGCTGCCGCGCGGAAGGTGTCGCCGGCGGCCAGCAATACCGATTGGTGATGCGCCTGCAGGTGCTTGGCCAGCTTGCCGATGGTGGTCGTCTTGCCCGCGCCGTTGACGCCGGCGATCATCATCACCAGCGGCTGATGGCGGCCGAGCACGAAGGGCTTCTGCAGCGGCGTCAGCATTTCGATCAGCAGGGTGCGCAGCGCGGTCTTGACCTGCTGCGCTTCGGTCAGCTTTTCATTCTTGACCTTCTTTTTCAGCGCATCGAGCAGGAATTGCGTCGCTTCCACGCCCGCGTCCGACATCAGCAGCGCCGCTTCCAGTTCGTCATACAGATCGTCGTCGATCCTCGCGCCAACGAACAGCGTGGTCAGGTTCGTCGATGTCTTGGACAAACCAGCCTTGAGCCGCTGCATCCATGATTGCTTTTGCTCAATAGGTTGTGGTTCGGCTGGGATAATCTCGCCTTCCGGTTCGG
>JAEZVM010000368.1 GCA_023420795.1 Pseudomonadota bacterium | reverse complement strand
CCGCTATGGAATGCCGTGGTGAGCTGGCTCAGGCCGTAATCGAAACTGAGCGGAAGCACGCAGAGAATACGGTCGTCCGGCGTGTTTTCGAGATAACCCGCAACGCTGCGCCCTCCCGCAACGAGATTGCGGTGCGAAAGCACGACGCCTTTCGGTTTGCCGGTGCTGCCGGAGGTGTAAAGGATCGCTGCCATGTCGCTGTCGATGCAACGATGGGCCATCGCCGGTGCCGCGTCGCTCAGCATGCTTTCCCAGCGGGTGATATGCACGCCGGGCATGGCAGGAAGTGTGTCCGCCGAATCGACGATGATCACCGTATGCAGATCCCGGCAGTCAGGCAACAGGTGGGCAAGCATATCCAGCCGATCGGCCGATGTAACGAGAATCCGGATATTGCAGTCGGAGGCAATGTGCGCGACCTGATCTGCCCTCAGGAGCGGATTGATCGGCACGAACACTGCACCGGCCGCGGCTGCGCCGAACATCGCGATTACCGCTTCCGGCCGTTTTTCAAGATAGATGCCGACGCGCTCGCCACGGCCGATGCTAAGCGCAAGCAGCGCGGATGCCGCCGATTCAACATGACGTGATAACTCGGCATAGCTGAGCTGCTGCCCGTTGCAGGACAAGGCGGGTGCATCCGGCGTGCGCGAGGCGCGATGTGTGATGAGTTGATGGACGAGATCGACAGTCATTGAATCATTCTTTTGTTGCAACGGGACGATGGGATTGAACGGCGATCGGTTGCCACATCAGCGGCAAGCATTACCGGATCGCATGATGATTCATGAGGTCGTACAGCGTGGGCCGGCTGACGCCGAGCAGTTCGGCGGCTCTCGCGATGTTGCCGTCCACCCGCCCCAGCGCCTTTACCACCGCCTTGTATTCGGCTTCATCGCGTATCTGGCGCAGGTTGATGTGCTCTTCCGCCGCCGGGGAAGCCGCCAGACCGAGATCTTCACTATTGATCTGTGGGCCGTCCGCCATGATGACGGCGCGCTTGATGCAGTTTTCCATTTCGCGCACATTGCCTGGCCAGGAATAGGCTTCGATCATGGCAAGCGCGTCCTGGCTGAAGCCGAGCGAAGAGCGACCCTGAAGCCCGCAGAATTTGTTCTTGAAGTGATGCGCCAGCAGCGCTGCATCGCCGATCCGGTCGCGCAGCGGCGGAATGGTCAGCACGATTTCGCTCAGCCGGTAATACAAGTCTTCGCGGAAGCGCCCGGCGCTGACCAGTTCCTTCAGGTTCTGGTGCGTCGCGCAAACGATGCGGACATCGACCGGAATTTCGACCCGGCCGCCAATGCGCTCGATGACCCTCTCCTGCAGGAAGCGCAGGAGCTTGGCCTGCAGCGGAAACGGCAGGTCACCGACTTCATCGAGGAAAAACGTTCCGCCGTCCGCGAGTTCAATCTTGCCGACCGTCTGCTTGACCGCACCGGTGAATGCGCCCTTTTCATAACCGAACAGCTCGCTCTCCAGCAGGTTCTCCGGAATGGCGGCACAGTTGATCGCGACAAAACGCTTGTGTTGCCTCGGGCTCAACTGATGCAGCGACCTTGCCAGCAGCTCCTTGCCGGTTCCGCTTCCGCCCAGCAGCATGACCGTGGCGGAAGAGGGGGCCACTTTTTCCACGCTGCGGCAGAGCTTCAGCATGCCGGGATCGCGGCTAATGATTCCTGCAAGTGGCGAATCGGCCTGCATTTGCAGCAGGCGCCGATTCTCCTGCTGCAGTGTGTGCAGATAAAAGGCGCGCTCGATGACCAGCCCCAGCATTGCCTGGTCGAATGGTTTCTGGTGGAAGTCATACGCGCCCATGCCGATTGCCTTCACCGCATTCGCACGATCCTGATTGCCTGTGAGGACGATCAGCTTGGTGGCGGGAGAGAGCGCCAGGACCTGTTGCAAGGTGGCCAGCCCCTCGGAAGCCCCGTCCGGGTCAGGAGGAAGACCCAGGTCCATTGTGACTACGGCCGGTTCATGACGACGCACCTGCGCCAGAGCACTCTCGCGATCGCTCGCCACGATGACATCGTAGGCATCGAAGCTCCAGCGTAGCTGCTTCTGCAGGCCGGGGTCGTCTTCGATGATCAGCAGTTTTTTCTTGTTATGGCTCACGGTCTCCCTCTTGCGGTTATGCGGCTCTTTCTAGCGCGGCGGCGCCATGCCGGTGAAGCGGCAGGATTACCCGAAATGTCGTGCCGGCGGATGGTCGGCTGACTACTTGCAGATCGCCGCCGACTTCCTGGATATAGGCACGGCTTTCGAACATGCCGATGCCCATGCCGGCTGACTTGGTCGATTCAAACGGCTTGAACAGCCGGTCTCGGATGAACTCCTCGTCCATGCCGTGCCCGGTATCCTTGACCTCGATCACCGCGCGGCCCCCCTCTCGTACGAGTCGCACCTTGACTGCCCCGTCGCGTGGCGTGGCCTCGACCGCGTTCTGGATCAGGTGACCGATAACCCGTTCAAGGCGGGCGGAATCGGCAAACACCATCAGGCCATGATCGGCAATCTCCAGTGCCGGCTTCGGTTCGCCGGCGGATTTTGCTGCCACTGCCTGCCGTAGCACCTCATCCACGGACAGGGGAGCCGGCTTTTCCACCGAAGAAGCGTGGCTCAGTTTCTGCAAAAGCAGCTTCATCTTCTGCACCGAGTAATCCACCGTCTCCAGCATGTCGTTCTGGAATTCGAGATTGTTCCTGTGCTTCTGTGCATTCGCCAGCAGAAGCGACAACTGCGATACCAGGTTCTTTAGGTCGTGCACCATGAAGGTGGACATGCGATTGAAGGACTCGAACTGGCGCGCCACCATCAACGCATTCGCCGATTCGCGCTGTGCAAGATAACTCGCTGCCTGGCTGCCGGCGATCTTCAGCAGGTCGGTGGCCTCCCAGTTCAGCTTGATCCGGCTCCTAGGCTGCGCCAGCACGATAAATCCGAACAGGCTGCCGTGCAGGATCAGCGGCACGATCAGTTGCGCCTTGATGTTCACCAGCAGCCAGCGCGGCAGCGAGAGCGCTTCGTATCTTTCAGGATGGGTATCGAATTCCTCGAGATCGATTACCCACTGAGTCTTGCGCAGGAACTGGCAGAAGGAGCTATTCGCCGGTTCACAGTCCCGCGTCAGGTCGAGATTCCAGTTCGCCACCGGTTC
>JAEZVM010000365.1 GCA_023420795.1 Pseudomonadota bacterium | reverse complement strand
TCGGCCTGCAGGTGCAGCCGAAAAAAGGAAGCGCGGTGTTTTTCGCGAACACCGACGTCTATCGCGTGCCCGAGCAGAACTCGCTGCACGCGGGCGAGCCGGTGGAGAAGGGCGTGAAGTTCATCGCCACCAAGTGGCTGCGAGAACGTATGTATGCGTAGTTCCGTTCTCAGCCGATAAAGACGCTACCTCAATCCTTGTCATTCCGAACGCAGTGAGGAATCTCGTCGTCCTCCTGCCCGCAATCGCGCGAGATTCCTCGCTGTGCTCGGAATGACAAACTAAGTAATTTCACTGGCTTGCCGGTTCCGCATACAGCCGGCCCCGGCGCACCAGCAGCTTCTCCATCTCCACGACCACCATCACCACCATCGACAGCAGCAGGCAGAAACCGAGCTCCGACAGCGTCAGCGGCGCAGTGCTGAAGATCGGATTCAGGAACGGTACATAGATCGTCGCCATCTGCAGCAGGAAGGTCAGCAGCACCGCGCCGAGCAGCGGCTTGTTCGAGAACAGCCCCAGTTGCAGCAGCGATTGCCGCTCCGAGCGAATCACCAGCACATGGCCCATCTGCGACAGCGTCAGCACGGTGAAGACCATGGTCTGCCAGTGCGCCGAGCCAAGGTGGATTGCCCATGCCTGCGCGAACAGCGATACCGCGGCGATGGTCAGCCCGACCCACACGATGTGCTGCCAGATGCCGTGCGCGAAGATGCTTTCTCCGGGCGGGCGGGGCGGCCGCTGCATGATGCCTTTCTCAGCCGGCTCCGCTGCGAGCGCGAGGCCGGGCAGGCCGTCGGTGAGCAGGTTGATCCACAGAATATGAATCGGCAGCAGCGGAATCGGCAGTCCGAGAAAGGGCGCGAGGAAGATGACCCAGATTTCCGCCGAGTTGCCGGTCATTGCGAAGCGGATGAACTTGCGGATGTTGTCGAAGATGCGCCGCCCCTCGCGCACCGCGCCGACGATGGTGGCGAAATTGTCGTCCAGCAGAACGAGACTGGATGCCTCGCGGGCGACATCGGTGCCACCTTTGCCCATGGCCACGCCGATGTCAGCGCGTTTCAAAGCCGGTGCGTCGTTCACGCCGTCGCCCGTCATCGCGACGAATTCGCCCCGCGCCTGCAGGGCTTCGACGATGCGGATCTTCTGCGCCGGATCGACGCGGGCATAGACGCGGATATGCGCCACCCGGCGGCGGAATTCCTCGTCGCTCATCGCAGCCAGCTCCGCTCCGGTCACTGCGTGATCCGATTCGCCCGCGATTCCCAGCTGGCGCGCGATTGCCAGCGCGGTAGCGGCATGGTCGCCGGTGATCATTACCGGCGTGATGCCCGCCGACCTGCACATGCGAACGGCTTCCTGCGCTTCCGCTCGCGGCGGGTCGATCAGACCGACCAGGCCGATCAATACCAGGCTGCTTTCGATCTCGGCATGGCTGTGCTGCTGCGGCAGGTCCGGCCAGTGGCGTCGTGCGATCGCAAGTACGCGCAGGCCGCGCGCCGCCATCCGGTCAGCGGTCGCCAGCACTGCCTCCCGCTCGATCGCTTCCTCGCTATCCGGTCCGAGCACGCTGTCACATAAGGGAATTACCGCTTCCGGCGCGCCCTTGGTGAAGGCCATGATGGAGTCTTCGCGCCGATGCACGGTCGTCATTCGCTTGCGGTCCGAATCGAACGGCAGCTCGAACACGCGCACAATATCTTCTTCCAGCGCCTGCTTGTCATGGCCCGCCTCGAGCGCGGCAAGGTAGAGCGCCACTTCCGTCGGGTCGCCGGTCGTGCGGTCCTGATGGTCGCGGCTGGCGTCATTGGACAGCGCCAGCGCCGCGAACAGGCTGTTCCATGGTTCCTGCGTCGGAGCCGCGTCGCCGTTCTGCAACGTGGATGCGACCGTGCTGAGTTCCGCCACATGCATGCGGTTCTGTGTCAGCGTGCCGGTCTTGTCCGAGCAGATGTAGGTGACCGACCCCAGGGTTTCCACCGCAGGCAGTCGCCGGATCAGCGCGTTCTGCTGCACCATCTTGCGCGCGCCGAGTGCAAGCGAGATGGTGACCACGGCCGGCAGCGCTTCCGGGATCGCGGCCACCGCCAGGCTGACCGCGGTGAGAAACATCAGTATCAGCGATTCCCCGCGGAGCAGCCCGAACGCGAAGATGATCGCGCAGATCACGAGCACCGCCAGCCCGAGGCGCTTGCCGAAAGAGGCAAGCCGTTTCTGCAGCGGCGTCCGGAGTTCCTGCGCCGTATCCAGCATTTCGGCGATCTTGCCGAGTTCGGTTGCCATGCCGGTGGCGACGACGATGCCGGTTCCGCGCCCGTAGGTTGCCGTGGTTCCCTTGAAAGCCATGTTCAGCCGGTCGCCCAGCGGTAGCGTTTCCGCCTGCGCGTCAGCCGGAAGCGCATTGCTGCTTTTCTCGACGGTGGTGGCCTCGCCGGTTAGCACGGCTTCGTCCACCTTGAGCTGGAAGACGTTCGTCAGGCGCATATCGGCAGGCACTACATTGCCCGCCTCGAGCAGGACCACATCGCCCGGAACGAGCTCCGATGCGGGCACGACCAGCCTTTCGCCGTCGCGCAGTACCGTCGCATTGGTCGCCGCCATTTTCTTCAATGCAGCCATCGCCCGTTCCGCGCGCACTTCCTGGATGAAGCCGATGATGGCGTTGAGCAGCAGGATCACCACGATCGCCAGCGTGTCCTTCAGATCACCAACGACGCCCGACACGATCGCAGCAGCGATCAGCACCAGGATCATGAAATCGGCGAACTGGTCGAGGAACATGCGCCACAGCGGGCGCGGCGGTTTTTCCCGGATGCTGTTGGTGCCATGCCGTTCCAGCCGGGCGGCGGCTTCCTGCGGCGTCAGACCCGTGTGCTGATCAACGCCGAACCTACCGGCAACGGAATCCGTGTCGAGCACATGCCATGCTGCGCCGTCTCGCACGGAGACGCTTGCGGGCGTGCCCGAAACCGGATCAGCCGTCATGACGATGGAAGGTGCCTGCCATTACTTCACCAGCGTCACCGGCACGCTGGCAAGGTGAATCACTTTGGTCGCGGTCGATCCCAAGACCAGGTTGCCGATCGCGCTCATGCCGCGCGTACCCATCACGATTGCATCGCAGGCTATCTCGCGCGCATAGTCGGCGATGGTCGAGGCGATGGAACCCGAGCGCCATTCATCCCGGTATGGAACGCCGGCCTCGGCAAGAATCCGGCCGAGAGGCTGGAGGATGCGCTCGGCTTCGGCCGCCTGCAAGGAAGTGATTTCAGCATGCGAGAGTTGCGCATGAATCCTTGGTTCGATTTTTTCCTGCACATTCAGCAGGTGCAGTTGCAGCGACGGATTCCCCAGGGCCATCTTCGCCGCATGTCGCACCGCGCGCTGCGCATTGGTAGAAGTATCGACCGGTATAAGTATCTTTGGCATTTGTGTACTCCAAAAGCGTTGTGTGTCTTGCAAACAGGCTACTCGGGCCCTCTCGAATTTCCCTTGATGTGAGTCAAGCGACCCTGTCTGTGAAGCAACAAGCATGCCGCATGCGTCATTGGCGTGGAACCTTGCCGGTCAGTTCGGCCATCCCTGTCAGCAGTTCTATTGGCAACGGGAACACGATGGTCGATGACTTGTCGCTGGCGATCGTGCTCAATGTCTGCATGTAGCGCAGCTGCATCGCGCCCGGTTGCTGCGCCAGGATGTGCGCCGCCTGCATCAGCTTTTCCGATGCCTGCAGTTCGCCTTCCGCATGGATCACCTTGGCGCGCCGCTCGCGTTCGGCCTCCGCCTGGCGAGCGATGGCGCGTATCATCGATTCGTCCAGATCGACATGCTTGATTTCCACGTTGGCCACCTTGATGCCCCAGGCGTCGGTCGCCGCGTCCAGCACCTGCTGGATGTCGATGTTGAGCCGCTCGCGCTCGGCCAGCATGTCGTCCAGTTCATGCTTGCCGAGCACCGCGCGCAGCGTGGTCTGCGCGAGCTGGCTGGTGGCCTCGAAAAAATTCGCGACCTCGATGATCGCCTTGGCCGGATCGACCACGCGGAAGTAGATCACCGCATTCACCTTCACCGACACGTTGTCGCGCGAGATCACGTCCTGCGTCGGCACGTCGAGCACCACGGTGCGCAGATCGACGCGCACCATCTGCTGCAGAGCCGGGATGACGATCACCAGACCCGGCCCCTTGACTGCCCAGAAGCGGCCGAGCTGGAATACGACGCCGCGCTCGTACTCGCGCAGGATGCGAATCGCGGAAACCAGCAGCGCGATGATCAGGATGGCGATGGTGCCGAAGCCAAATTCGAGAAACATGGTCATTCTCCTTTTTCGCTGTTGGGAATGGGCGCGACCTGCAGCACCAGTCCGTTGCGCGCAACGATGCGCACCTTTTGCGCCTGGTGCAGCGGTGCACTGCTGGTCACGCGCCAGGTTTCGCCCTGAATCGTCGCCCAGCCGTCACCGATGATTTCGGCCGTGGCGCCGATCAGCGCGTCCGGCCCGCCATACACTGCGCGCCGCCGGGTTTTCAAGGCAAGGCCGACCAGCCCGGCGATCAGCAGCGCGCTGGTGACGGCAACCGTCGCGATCAGCGCGATCGGGATGCCGAAGCCGGGCTGTTCGGTATCGATCAGGATCAGCGCGCCGGCAACGAAGGCGGCAATGCCGCCGACACCGAGCACGCCGAATGCACCGACAAACGCTTCCGCGATCATGAAGCCGATGCCGAGCAGGATCAGCGCCAGTCCCGCGTAGTTCACCGGCAGCAGCTGCAGCGCATACAGGCCGAGCAGCAGGCAGATGCCGCCCAGCACGCCGGCGATGCCGACGCCGGGATTGGTGAATTCAAAGATCAATCCATAGAGGCCGATGGTCATCAGCAGCAGCGCGATGCTCGGATCGGTAATGGCGGCAAGCAGTTTCACCCGCCAGTCCGGCTCGTAGTTCAGTATCGGCGCGCCGGCGGTCTGCAGCATTCGGTCCTGACCCATCACGTTGACCTTGCGCTTGTCCAGCTGGCGCAGCAGCGCATCGGTGTCCGACGCGACATATTCGACGACCTTCAGCGCCAGCGCGTCCTCGGCCGACAGGCTGGCCGCATCACGCACCGCGCGTTCAGCCCATTCCATGTTTCGCCCGCGCATCTGCGCGAGTCCGCGCAGGTAGGCGGCGGCATCGTTGACTGCCTTGCGTTCCATCGGCGAGTCGGGCGCGAGTTTTGCGTCTTTCTGCTCCTTGCCGGGCGGCCCCGGCTTTTCCGGCTGGGAAGGCATGCCGCCAATCTGCACCGGGGTCGCTGCCCCGACATTGGTGCCGGGCGCCATTGCGGCGATATGGCTCGCATACAGGATATAGGTGCCGGCACTGGCGGCCCGCGCGCCGCCCGGCGCGACATAGGTTGCCACCGGCACTGGCGAGGTCAGGATCGCCTTGATGATCGTGCGCATCGAGGTGTCGAGCCCGCCGGGCGTGTCCATCTTCAGGACCGCCAGCTGCGCACCTTCCCTGGCGGCGCGTTCGATGCCGCGCCGCGCATAGTCGGCGGACGCCGGGCCGATCGCACCGTTCAGCGTAATCACCATGACCGGCGCAGGAGCGGCCCGCGACGGCCCGGCCACTATAAGTAGCGCGAGCGCGAGGATGGAGCAAAGCGTTCTGTTCATGTTTCTCCCACGCGAAACCAGACATTGAAGCTTTACCAGTTGCAGGAATGACAGGTCTTTCACCTGTCAGACAACTCTTTGCCGCCGGTCGTTCGTGTTGCCCCAAGCCACCACTTGCCGCTACTATTGCCAAAAATCAATTTTTGGCGGTGCGGGAGGTGCTGCCGGATGCTGCAAGCCTTTGTCCATTCGCTCACTCGCTCGCCGGTTCGCCTCCTTGCGGCGCTCGCGGTATTGTTCGTCGCGCTGCTTGCGGTCGAACTGTTCGGCCTGCGCCTGCTGGCAACCGCGGAGGCGCGGCTCGGCGATGTGTTCATGCGCCGTCATGCAGCCGGCTTTGCCGCCGATCCGGATATCGTCATCGTTGATGCTGATGACGCGAGCATGATCGGCATGCAGGAAATCGCCGGCCTGTGGACCTGGCCGCGCGAGATCCATGCCGACCTGATCGACGCGCTCGCCGAGTTCCGGCCGCGCGCGATCGTGTTCGACATCGCCTTTTCCGAGCGCGACATGCGGCAGCCGAAAAGCGATGCGCGGCTGTCGGAAGCGATCGGCGCCTATCCGCAGGTCTATCTGCCAGCGGTGCAGCTGTCGCCTGCGGCGGATGCATCCGGCACGTCGCTGCGGTACTTGGCGCCGGCCTTTGGCGGCATGCCAGCCGGAGCTTCGGACGAGAAGGCCGCGATCCAGCTTCCGCATGCGGTCGAACGTTCCCTCTGGCAGATAGGGCTGATCAACAGTATCGAGGATGGCGACGGTGTACTACGCCGTTACCGGCTCTATTCGGATACTTATGGCTGGCGCCTGCCGTCGCTGCCGGCGCGAGTCGCCGCAGACCTCGGTGCCGCGCTGCCGGCAGGCAGCGAATTCCTGATGCGCTGGCCTGCCGACGGCCACAAGCGCTACGCGTATGGCGAGCTGTACCGCCTGCTGACCGAACAGCGGCCCACACTCGGTGCGGACGACCTGCGAACGCTGGATGGCCTGTTTCGTAACAAGGTGATCGTGATCGGCGCATCCGCGGCTGGCACCTTCGACCACCACCTGACGCCGCTGGCCGCCGGCTATCCCGGCGTCGATGTGTTGGCGCTGGCCATCGATAACCTGAAGAACGGACACAGTGTCCATGTCGTCGCGCCGATCTGGCCCTTCCTGCTCGGCGGCATACTGATCGCGGCGCTGGCGATGGCGTTCGCGCAGCGCGTCAATCCACTGCTGACGGGTGCAGGCCTTGCGCTCGCGACGCTGGCGATTCTGGCGGCGGCCGATGCGGCGCTCGACGCCAGCCAATTGCTGCCGGTCGTCACGCCGCTGGCATTTGCGTGGCTGCTGTTCCTGTGCGCTGCCATCGCAGCCTATATGCGCGAGCGACGGTCGCGCGAGCAGGCGGTATCGCTGTTTCGCCGCTTCCTGAATCCGAACGTGGTGCAGCAGATCGTGGAGCAGGGCGAAACCGTCGAGAGCCTGTCCGGCCGCACGCGCGACATCACGGTACTGTTTTCCGACATACGCGGCTTCACAACGCTGTCCGAGAAGCGGCCGCCGCATGAAGTGGTGGCACTGCTCAACCGCTATTTCGAGCGTCAGGTGGAAGTGGTATTCCGCCACGGCGGCACGCTCGACAAGTTCATCGGCGACGCGATCATGGCCTTCTGGGGCGCGCCGGTGGACGATCCGGACCATGCGCGAAAGGCGGTTGCGGCGGCGCTGGAGATGCAGCAGACACTGCTTGAATTCAAGCGCGAGCTGGCCGCAGAAGATGCCGAAGCCGGCGATTTCGACGTCGGCATCGGTGTGCATACCGGTCAGGCGGTGGTCGGCTTCATCGGCGCGCAGCGCAAGCTCGACTACACCGCGATCGGCGATACCGTCAACCTTGCCAGCCGCGTGGAGGGTTTGACGCGGGGTGTGGCACGGGTACTGGTCACGCAGGACACGGTGCGTGCCTGCCACCGAGATGCCTCATTCGATTTCCGGCACTGCGGCGCCTTCGACGTCAAAGGGCGCACGGCGGCTGTCGATTTGTATGAACCACGGAGGAAGACAACATGAGAAAAACACTGCTGTTGCTGACATGCTTGCTGGCTACGGGCTTGGCGCATGCGGAAGCCGCGCTGACCGCGCGTGCAACCGAGTTGGTGGCGCAGGCTCGATCGGATGCAGCTGTCGTTGCCAGCCTGCCGGAAAACACCCGCGTCGAGGTGCTGGGGCGGAAGGGCGCATGGAGCGAGGTCAGTGCAGGCGGGCAGAGCGGCTGGGTGCGCATGACGAGCATCAAGCCGCTGACCAGCGCGGCAGGCACGACGGCGCCCGCCAATCCTCTCGGCGCGCTGAACAACCTGCTGTCGTCCGGACGCACCTCGAACACGGCAACGGTGACCACCGGCGTGCGCGGCCTGAGCGAAGAGGACTTGCAGAATGCGCAGGCCAATCCCGACGAGCTGAAGAAGATGCAGCAGTTTGCCGTCGAGCGGCATGCCGCCGAAGGGTTCGCGCGGCGCAGCAAGCTGGAGCCGATCCAGCTCGACGAGCTGCCGGCGCCTGCGCCCGTTCAGAACAACAACTACAACCCTGTGGGAGGCTGAAATGCGTTACTTGCCCAGAATCTGTATCGGACTGATGCTTGCCGGCGCATGTTCGCTGTCCTTCGCGCAGTTTCCGTTTTCATTGCCCGACTTCGGCAAGGCGGCCGGAAAGGCGGGTAGCCTGAACATCGGCAGCATGCTCAGCAATCTGACCAAGGCGACCCGCGAAGTCGATGAACCGGAGGAGATCCGCATCGGGCAGGAGTTCGCCGCGACGCTGCTGGGCGCCAAGCCGCTGGTGAACAATCCGCCGCTGCAGCGCTACGTGAACACGCTCGGGCGCTGGCTGGCCCTGCAAACCGACCGGCCCGATCTGCCATGGACCTTCGGCGTGCTCGATGATGCCGGTTTCAATGCGTTTGCGACCCCCGGCGGATATATCTTCGTGACGAATGGATTGATCGAGCGCATGCGCAGCGAAGCGGAGCTGGCCGGCGTGCTCGCGCACGAAATCTCGCATGTGTTGAAAAAACATCATCTGAGCGCGGTGCAGAAGAATGCCGGTTTCGCGCTGGTGGGAGAGGTGCTCAGCGCTACCGGCAAGGGCAATCCGGAAGCGCGCGATGCGCTGGTGAACATTGGCCGCAAGCTCTATGCGAGCGGCCTCGACCAAGGAGATGAATTCGAGGCCGACCGGCTTGGCGTGGTGATTGCCGCCCGCGCCGGCTTCGACCCCTACGGCCTGCCCGCGGTATTGCAGACGCTGCAAGGGCAGAGCGCCGCCGACGGCAATTTCTCCTTGCTGTTCAAGACGCACCCGGCGCCCGGTGCACGCATCGAGATGCTCGATACGCTGATGAAGGAGCGGTTCGAAACCCTGCCGGCGGTGGCCGGAAAACCGTTTAAAACTCGGCTTGCGGAATTTCGCCGCTAGCCGGCCGCTAGCCGATAAGAGCGGGGCCTTTTGAAAGAACATCAAGGGCAATACACAACACATAAAAAAAATTTCATTCGACACTCCCAAGGAAACGTTTCCCTGCATTAAGATAAATGCCGCGAGACAACGTTTCCATTTCCCTGTCGTATGTTCAAGAAAACTATCATGGCACTGCTGCTGAGCACAGCGGCGTCTGCCTTTGCTTTGCCGTTGAGTTCCCAGCATGCGCTGGTCTTTGAAGAAGACTCCGGCAAGGTTCTGCTCGAAAAGGATGCGCATTCGGTCGTGCCGATCGCTTCGCTGACCAAGCTGATGACGGCCATGGTTGTGCTGGATGCCCGGCTTGACATGAATGAAAGCATCACCATCGACGAAAGCGATGTCGATACGCTGAAGTTCAGCTCGTCGCGTGTGCCGGTCGGCGTGGTGCTGTCGCGCGGCGAATTGCTGCAACTGGCATTGATGTCATCCGATAACCGCGCCGCAGCAGCACTTGGACGCACCTATCCCGGCGGGCATGCAAGTTTCCAGCAGGCGGTGCGGCAAAAGCTAATTGCGCTGGGCATGCATGACACTTCGATCGAAGAACCGACCGGCCTGTCGCCGAACAATCGTTCGACCGCCGCCGATCTGGTCAAGATGGTAACGGCCGCATCCCGCTATCCGGAAATCAGCCGCCTTTCGACCGGCACTGAAGACCTGATCGACATGAACGGGCGCATGGTTCAATATCGCAATACCAATCGCCTGGTCGGGCGGGATGGCTGGGACATCCTGCTGTCGAAGACCGGCTTCACCCGCGAAGCAGGGCGCTGCCTGGTGATGCGACTGCAGACCGCCGGCAAGCACGTGATCGTCGTGCTGCTCAATGCCAAGGAAACCGCGGCCCGGATGATGGATGCGGAAAACGTACAGCGCTTCGTCAAAGGCGAGCCCTTACAGATCGTCAGGGCAAAACCGGCACCACGCGCTCGCATGGTAGCCAAGAGCCGCAGCGGCAAGAGTGGCATCATGCTGGTCAAGTCAAAGGGCGGCAGCAAGACGATCAAGAAAAAGCGCCGCGCAATGTAAATCCGGTCGGTTCCACTATCAGCCCCTTGCCATGCGAATGGCGAGGGGTTTTGTTTTTGGGGTAACGCTCCTCAATCCTCGCCTGCCTCGTTCTGCAGGTGCCGCCGCACCAGTTCTGCGACCGATGCGGCGTCGAGCTTGTCCATCACGCGCGCCTTGTGCACCTCGACCGTGCGGGCGCTGATGCCGAGGGTTTCGGCGATCTCGCGATTGTGGCGACCGGCGACGACCAGATCCATCACTTCCCGTTCGCGCGGGGTCAGGCTGGCGTAGCGCCGTGCATATTCGGCATTCGCGCGGCGCCGGTGGTCGCTTCTGGCGCAGCGGGCGAGGGCTTCTTCGATCGCATTGACGAGGCTTTCTTCCTGCAGCGGCTTTTCGAGGAAATCGACTGCATGGCTGCGGAAGGCGTCGCGTGCGGAATCGACGTCGCCATGCCCGGTGATGATGATCACCGGCAGATCACAGCCCTGTTCGCGCAATGCTTTCTGCAATGTCAGGCCATCCATCCCCGGCATGCGTATGTCGAGCAGCAGGCAGCCGCGCAGTTCGCGGGAACACGCGCGCAGGAAATCGGTGCCGTCGGCGAAGAATGCGGTCCGGTAGCCACGCAGGCTGAGCAGCAGGCCGAGCGCGTCGCGCACAGCCGGATCGTCATCGACAATGAAAACCGTGTTGTCAGTCTGGCTCACGATGCCTCCTTTTCCACTGAACCGGCAGGCAGACTGATGACGAGTACGCCATGCCTGCTCGGCTCGATCGCCAGCGTGCCGCCGTGGGTCTCGACGATCGAACGGCTGATCGCGAGCCCCAGGCCAAGGCCGCTGGACTTGGTTGATACGAAAGGTTCGAACATGCGCGCGCGGACCTTGCCTGCGATGCCGGGACCGTTGTCGGCCACCCGGATCCAGACCGACGCGCGATCCGCTCCTGCCTCGACCAGAACCCGGCGCTCTGTACCATCATCCTGAGTGGCGACCGCATCGAAGGCGTTCGCCAGCAGATTGCGCAGCACGATTTCTAGCTGCACCCGGTCGGCGAGCAGCGTCACGGCGGGAATCTCGCCGACTGCAAAGGAAATTTCTTCATTGCGCGCCCGCTGCATGAACGGGCCGGTGGCGGAATCGATCAGTTCAGCCAGCGGCACCTGCTCCAGCGTGGTGGCGCCGGTCCGGAAAAAGTCGCGCAGCCTTTTCATCACGTTCGATGCCCGCTGCGATTCGCCGACCATCGATTGCAGTGTCTGCCGCAGCAGCGGACCGTCGCCATGCTCGGCCAGCCTGATGCAGGCACTGCCATAGGCGGACAGCGCGGTGAGCGGCTGGTTGAGTTCATGCGCCAGCGCGGCGGCCATTTCGCCGGCCGCGGCAAGGCGCAGCGACTGCCGCAGTTCGTCGCTGGCGCGGCGCGCGACATCGACCGCGACGCCGATCAGGAAACCGGACAGCGTGAGCGTCAGCACCAGCATCTGCAGGTCCGGCATCTGCGCGGAATAGGAGCCGGCGCCGACTGCGGCTGCGGTCACGCCAGCTTCAAGCACGATCGCCGCGCTGACCGCGCCCGCCATGCCCTGCCGGGCGGCGGCCCACGCCAGCGGCAGGAACAGCAGGTAATAGGCGAGCGATTCGCCGGCCGGCCGCTGCAGCGCGATCCACAACACGACTCCGATCAGCGCAGTGTAGGCGGCGGTTTCCCATTTCAGCACGCGTGCCAGGAAGGCGGTGCGCACCTCCGCTTCACTGAGACACCATGCGAGAGGCATGACGACCAGCATGCCGGCGGTTTCGGCGATGCTGTAGGGGATCAAGGTCTGCAGCCAGTGCGATGCACCGATTGCGCCGCTTGCGGAGAGCAGGCTTGCATACAGCGTGCCGCTGAACAGGCTGCCGGCGGTAACGAAGCCGGTCCACAGCAGCACCCCGCGGTGGCTGGTGAAAAACGCGCTGCCCGGCAGATAACGGCGGATCAGCCACGCGACGCCCATGTAGGAAATCAGCGGCAGCATGCCGAGCGCTATCGACAGGTCGAGCCGGTCGGCGACGATGGGCATTGCCAGCGCAGCGAAGAGGGCGGCGATCAGCAGCGGAACAACCATGCGCCAGCCGCCCTGCAATACTGCAAACAGCGCCAGACCGGCAGCCGGGTGCCAGACCGGATTGATCGTCCAGTGCCGCGCGGGAGGTCCGCACACCAGGTCGAGCAAGACATAAGCGGCAATGAAGCCGCATGCCCACCAGATATATCGCAGGGAACGTAGATCGGCCATTGCTATTCGTCGTGCATGCGTTGCGGCGGTATTGATGAAGAGAATTCAAGTATCTCCGATTTTCGGAATGATGCGCGTAAGGGGAACACTTAGGGGTACGCCCGAATTTTTCTTTCAGCATGAATCGGAGATACTGGAGCGTCCTTTGATGCAGGGAGGGCACAGTGAACGCGGCACGCCTGATACTTGTGCTGACCGGCTGGTCGGGCGCATGGTTTCGCAACGGAACTGTCTGGAAAAGCTGGAGGCTGCTGCGCAACTCCCATGCTCCGGTGCTGATTGCTGGCCGCAGAGACCAGTCCCGGCGGGCCGAATACCGCCGCGTGCTAGTCGCAGTCGATGGTTCGCAGACCTCCGTCTCCTGCATCGAACAGGCGCGTGCAATTGCTCCTGCCGCCGACATGGTCGTGGTCCATGCACTCGCCGATACGCAGGAACGTCGCATGTTGCGTGCCGGATTGGCGGAGGAACAAATCCGGGAATCCCGCATCCAGCATCATGAACAGGCATACGACCGGATCAATCTGCTGCTGGAGCATGCCGGCGTCGCCCCGGCCGAAGTGGTAAAGGTCGTCGAAAACGCGTATGCGCCCAGCTTGATCCTTGAAACGGAGAAAAGCTTTCGTGCCGACCTGCTGATCGTCGGGCGCAGCTCGGCTCCGCTGCTGCGGCGCTTTTTTTTCCGGGCGGTCGCGCCGCAGGTGCTGGCAGGCGCGCAATGCGACGTGCTGATTGTGCCTCCCGCATCTGCGGCTCAGGAATTACGGAAAGACCAGAAAGATCATTAAGGAAAGCATCGGCGCAACATGTCGCTCCTCCTGATTGTCCTCCTGCCCTTTGTCGGCAGCTTCGGCGCGGCGCTGCTGCCGTCCCATGCGCGTCGCGCCGGGGCGATACTGGCGGCGCTGATCGCGCTCGTCTGCGCGGCCAACGCGGTGCTGCTGTATCCGGAGGTGACCAACGGCGGCGTGGTGCGCGATGTGTTGCCGTGGGCACCGTCGCTCGGCCTAGACTTCACGCTGCGCATGGATGGCTTTGCATGGCTGTTCACGATGCTGGTCACGGTGATGGGCGCGCTGGTGGTGCTGTACGCGCATTACTACATGTCGCCGCAGGACCCGGTGCCGCGATTTTTCGCGTTCTTCCTCGCGTTCATGGGATCGATGCTGGGCGTCGTGTTGTCCGGCAACGTGATCCAGCTTTCCCTGTTCTGGGAAATGACCAGCATGGCCTCGTTCATGCTGATCGCCTACTGGCATCACCGGGTCGATGCGCGGCGCGGCGCGCGAATGGCATTGACCGTCACCGCGGCCGGCGGCCTGTGCCTGTTGGCCGGCATGGTGATCCTCGGGCGTATCGCCGGCAGCTACGATCTCGATGTGGTGCTGGGCGCCGGCGAGCAGGTGCGCGCGCATCCCTGGTACATGGCCGCGCTGGTATTGATCGCGCTCGGCGCATTGAGCAAGAGCGCGCAGTTCCCGTTCCATTTCTGGCTGCCGCATGCGATGGCAGCACCGACGCCTGTATCCGCCTACCTGCATTCGGCGACGATGGTGAAGGCCGGCGTGTTCTTGCTGGCGCGCCTGTGGCCGGTACTGGCGGGCACCGACGCCTGGTTCTGGATCATCGGTGGCGTCGGCCTGTGCTCGCTGCTGATCGGCGGCTATGCGGCGATCTTCCAGCAGGACATGAAAGGCGTGCTCGCCTATTCGACTGTCAGCCATCTCGGGCTGATCACGCTGTTGCTCGGCCTGAACAGCCCGCTCGGGCTGCTGGCGGCGATCTTCCATATGGCCAACCATGCGACATTCAAGGCTTCGCTGTTCATGGCTGCCGGCATCGTCGATCATGAAACCGGCACGCGCAATCTGACGCGCCTGAGCGGGCTGGTCCACGCGATGCCGATCACTGCCACGCTGGCGGTGGTGGCGACCGCGTCGATGGCCGGCGTGCCGCTGCTGAACGGCTTCATTTCCAAGGAAATGTTCTTTACCGAAACGGTGTTCGTCAGTGGAAACCCGACGGTGCAAATGATCCTGCCCGCACTGGCGGTTGTTGCCGGCATGTTCAGCGTCGCCTATTCGCTGCGTTTCATTCTGCAGGTGTTCTTCGGCCCGCCGGCGAAAGGCTTGCCGCGCAAGCCGCATGAGCCGACGCGCTGGATGCTGCTGCCGAGTGCGCTGCTGGTCGGCGTCTGCCTGCTGGTCGGCATTTTCCCGGCGCAGACCATCGGGCCGGTGCTCGACACCGCCGCGCTGGCGGTACTCGGTCCGGCGATGCCGGCGCACAGCCTCGCGGTCTGGCACGGTTTCACCCGGCCTTTCCTGATGAGCCTGCTGGCAATGGCCGGCGGTATCGTGCTCTACCGCGCATTGCGCGGATACCAGCGCCGCGAGCCGGGGGTGGTGCTGCTGCTCGACCCGCTTGAAGCCAAGCGCATTTTCGACTTCCTGATCGACAGGCTGAGCATCGCGGCGGACTGGCTGGAAGACCGGCTGTCATCGTCGCGGCTGCAGGTTCAATTGCTGCTGGTAGTCCTTGTTACATTTGCGGCGGCCGTGCTGCCGGCGTGGGAGGGCGGTTTGCCGCAAGGCGACCTGCCGCTGTCCGCCGCCGATCCTGCCTTTGCCGTCCTGTGGCTGATCGGCGCGTTATGCGCGGTCGGCACTGCGCTCAAGGCGAAATACAACCGCCTCGCCGCGCTTGCGATGGCGGGTGGCGCCGGCCTGATTACCTGTGTCACCTTCATCTGGTTTTCGGCGCCGGACCTCGCTTTGACGCAATTCGCGGTGGAAGTTGTGACCGTGGTGCTGATCCTGCTCGGCCTGCGTTGGCTACCGCCACGCATCGAGGCGCTCGACAATGCCTCGCTCAGCCTGCGCGAGCGCGCCCGTGCCCGCACCAGGCGTTTGCGGGATTTGGTGTTGGCATGCGTGGCTGGCGGCGGCATGGCGGCATTGACCTATGCAGTGCTCACCCGCAGCATCGCGCCGGGTGAGAGCCTAGGCTCCTTCTTTGTCGAGAATGCATTGCCGCTGGGTGGCGGCGCCAACGTGGTCAATGTGATCCTGGTTGATTTCCGCGGCTTCGATACCTTCGGCGAGATCACGGTGCTGGGCATCGTCGCGCTCACCGTGTATGCGCTGCTGCGCCGCTTCCGGCCCGCGCCGGA
>JAEZVM010000332.1 GCA_023420795.1 Pseudomonadota bacterium | reverse complement strand
CAGCGACAAAGGCCACCGGATCTGCCAGCGCACCACCCAAGGCTCGCGATACCCGTTCTTCCTCAGCAGGCGGTCCAGGGCCGGATCGCTGCTATGGATGTATCCGCCCTCGGGCAGACGCAGAATACGCGGAGCATGCTCCAGCCGTTCGGAAATCTTTAGCTTCGACAGCCTGACACTGCGACGCACGCCCTCCCCACTGATTGCGACGATGCGCTTGTGAATCAGCAGCATGACCGGATGCGCCCGCGCGGTCTGTCCGTCATAGTAGGTCGCTGTAATCATGGCGTCCTCACAGTGCGATATCGATGTCGAACAAATCACCGGCCTCCTGACCGATCGCGCCGGCGCTGTCGGCCTGATGATCGGTCAAGAATTCCTCGAGATCGCCAGCCGGCAGCAAGGTCATGCTCTCGATGCGGTATTTCGCCAGGCGCACCGCCGCAAACGGCTTGTACAGGCCGAAGGTGAGCGTGATCAGCATCAGGTTGGAGGCATGGATCCACAACAGCGTGCGCGCCTTCGCCCTGCTTTCGAAGCCATGCATGCCCAGCTCAGTATTGTTCCAGACCAGATTCTGGATGCGGCTTTCGAGATATGGCCGCACGAACAGGTAGAACGCATACGCGCTCAGCAAACCGTACAACAGCGCAAACAGCCAGCCGAAAATCGTGTCCAGCAGGTAGGCGTATACGCCCGCCGTGAGAAAACCGAAGATCGCTGCCGGAATCGATCCAAGAAAGAAGAAGCCGACCGCCTTGCCATAGACCTTGAAGAAATCCACTGCGCGCGCATGGAAGTAGAACGGCGTCTGCCCGAAGTCGGCGCGGTCATGCTGATAGCGCTTCAGGTAATAATGCGCCAGCGGTATGGTCGCTGCCAGCGCCACCAGCGGCAACAGCGCCACCATCAGGATCACGCCCAGGCCCGGATTGCGCGAATACGAAGTCACGAGGCTCCAGACGAAGAAGCCGATGATTGCCAGCACCACCGGGAACAGGATCAGCATCCGGTATGCCTCGCCGACCGTCCCGCGGAAATGGAAACGCAGGCCGCGATAGCTCGAATTCGCCATCTTGAAGCGGAATGCACGCGCCAGCAGCCATGGCGTGATCCCGGCCAGGAGCAGCGCGACAAAGACGGCAGCCACCGCCGACACGTCATACGAAATCTTGTACGCGGCCACCAGCACGAGCGCGAGGATGCGGCCCTTGAGAATGGCCTTCGGTTCGCCGTGATAATCGAAGATCGCGCCGGCCACGCGCGTATTGCGGTAAAAGTACTGCAGCCGCCGCACTTTGGCCCATGCGGAATAGATACCGAACGTAAGAATGGTCAGCAGCAGGTTCACCACCCAGATGCGGAAATACTCGGTGCCAGTTCCTGTAAATTCGAAATGCTGCGTGTCGGTAAGTTGCTCACATGGCGTTGCGACCGTCGCAGCCTTTGCCGTGCGTTGTCCGAACGGAACTGCCTGTTCCAGCCGCACTGGCGCTGCGTTCGCAACGCTGTCGATGGTGGCCTCCCCCATTTTCCGCCCCTTTTTGGTTGCCGCGCCCGGTGTTATCTGATTTTAATGGCGCAAACGTTGTGTGTTGGCAAGAATACCACTGGTGGCGCTATCCGTTCTCATACACCCATTGCAGCAGCGCATCCTGCGCCTCCTGTCCACGAATGGCATTGGCATGATTGATCATGCAGACCACGACATAGCGTCTGCCGGACGCAGCTAATACATAGCCGGCGATATTGCGCACCTCGTTGATCATGCCGGTCTTGATGTGCGCCTTGCCCGCGACTTCCTGCGTCACCAGCCGCAGCCGCATGGTGCCGTCGTGCCCGACCAGCGGCAGGGAGGCGATGAATTCCGGCATGGTCGGCGCGCGGAAGGCGGCATCCAGCATACGCCCCATCGTCAGCGCCGAAATCCGCTCGGTCCGCGACAAGCCGGAACCGTTCTCGATCCTCAGTTCCGGCGCGTCGATCCCCTTGCTGGCCAGCCATGTGCGCACCACAGCCGCGCCACGTTCGGTATTGGCCGGCAGGTTCATAACCCTATTGGCCAGCGTCAGCAGCAGTTGCCGCGCCATCACGTTGTTGCTGTATTTATTGATGTCGCGAATGATCTCGGACAACGGTGCCGATTGCCATTCGGCGACCAGGCGTGCCGAGGGCGGAACGACGCCGTTTCTCAATTCCCCTTTCAATGTGCCGCCCAGATCCGCCCAGATGCGCCTGAAGGCAAGGTGAAAATATTCCGCATGCGACATCCGGTATGGATGGACATACCAGACACGTTCACCGCATGCCGCTGAAAACACGCCATTGAAACGGGCGCTGCGCCCGTTGATATCCGGCGCCAGCCTGCCGCGCCAGTCGTTGCAGTCACCATTCGTCAGCGTAGGGGGATATACCGGATAGGCGGCCAGAGGCGGATCGATCGACACGCCGACGGCTGCCGCCGCCGCATCGGGCACGAAACGGAAGTTGATCGCCTTGTAGTTCAGCAGCAGCGCATCCGGCCCGACGTTATATGGCTTGAGCGGATCGCCATCGAACAGCGCCGGATCGTAAGGTACATCGTCGAAGGCGCTGCGATCGAGGACCAGATCACCCCGGATTTCCCGGATCCCCTGCGCCCGAATGCGACGCAGGAACAGCCAGAAGTTCTCCAGCACCAGTTTTGGGTCGCCGCTGCCCTTGATGATCAGGTCGCCATGCAGCACATCGCCGTTTTGGGTGCCGTCCGCATAGGCCTGGGTTTTCCATGCGAAGGCCGGTCCCAAGGTTTCCAGCGCCGCATTGCTGGTTACCAGCTTCATCACGGAGGCGGGATTGAACGGTATCGTTTCATTTACCGCAACCAATGCCGCTTCGCTCTCTGTCTGCTGTACATAGGCACTGACTGCAGCCAGCGGAATCTCCGCGCGCTGGAGCGCATCCATGACGGGAATCGGTAACTC
>JAEZVM010000254.1 GCA_023420795.1 Pseudomonadota bacterium | reverse complement strand
CGAGCACATAGCAGCCGGCGATTGCACCGACCTTGCTGACCATGATCACCTGACGGATCTCCACCAGACCCAGTGCATGTTCGCGCTTCTCGGGCGCCAGCATGCCGGACATCGCTGCCTTCACCTCATCCACCGCATCGTAAATGATGTTGTAGTAGCGGATATCGATACCATTGGCTTCGGCCAGCTTGCGCGCCGATGCATCGGCGCGGGTATTGAAGCCGATGATGACCGCCTTCGACGCCACCGCAAGGTTGACGTCCGACTCTGAGATACCACCGACAGCCGCATGCACGACTTGTACCCGCACTTCGCTGGTGGACAGCTTCTGCAGCGAATGCACCAGCGCTTCCTGCGAACCCTGTACGTCGGCCTTGATGATCAGCGGCAGGTTCTTCACCTCGCCTTCGGCCATCTGCTCGAACATGTTTTCCAGTTTCGCGGCCTGCTGCTTGGCCAGCTTCACATCACGGAACTTGCCTTGACGGAACAGCGCAATTTCACGAGCCTTGCGCTCGTCCACCATCGCCATCACTTCTTCGCCAGCGGCCGGTACTTCAGTTAGGCCCTGAATTTCAACCGGAATCGACGGTCCCGCCTGTGCCACCGGCTTGCCGTTTTCATCCAGCATCGCGCGCACGCGGCCGTACGAAGAACCTGCCAGCACGACATCGCCTCGCTTGAGCGTACCGGCCTGCACGAGCACAGTGGCGACCGGGCCACGCCCCTTGTCCAGCTTGGCTTCGATGACCAGTCCCTTGGCCAGCGCATCCACCGGCGCGGTCAGTTCCAGTACCTCGGCCTGCAGCAGCACGTTCTCCAGCAAATCGTCGATACCCTGGCCGGTCTTGGCCGACACAGGCACGAACGGCGAATCGCCACCGTATTCTTCCGGCACAACCTGCTCAGCAATCAGTTCCTGCTTGACGCGATCCGGATTGGCAGCCTGCTTGTCGATCTTGTTGATTGCCACGACGATCGGCACACCAGCCGCTTTCGCATGAGCAATCGCTTCCTTGGTCTGGGGCATCACGCCGTCATCGGCAGCCACCACCAGAATCACGAGATCGGTTGCCTTTGCGCCGCGTGCACGCATTGCGGTAAATGCCTCGTGGCCCGGTGTATCGAGGAAGGTAATGATGCCGCGTGGCGTTTCGACGTGATACGCGCCGATATGTTGCGTAATGCCGCCAGCTTCGCCTGCCGCAACCTTGGCACGACGGATGTAATCGAGCAGCGATGTCTTGCCGTGGTCAACGTGACCCATTACGGTTACGACCGGCGCGCGAGGCAGAGCTTCGGCGTCGGCATGCGCGCCAGCTTCTTCCAGCATTGCTTCCGGATCATCGAGCTTGGCCGCAAAAGCCTTGTGCCCCATTTCCTCGACCAGGATCATTGCCGTCTCCTGATCGAGCACCTGGTTGATCGTCACCATCTGGCCAAGCTTCATCAGATGCTTGATGACCTCCGAAGCCTTGACGGACATCTTGTGTGCCAGTTCGGCCACAGTGATGGTCTCCGGCACATGCACATCCTTCACCACAGCCTCGGTGGGCGCCTGGAAATTGCTTTCGCGCTCTTCACCATGGGATCCGCCACGCCGGCCTTTCGGGCCGCTGCGCCAGCCATCCCTGCCGCCCGGCGTGGCCGCCGTGCCGCTGCCGCGCGTCTTGATGCCACCGCGTTTCTTTGCCGCGTCGTCCTGCCACGTTGAAGAAACGTTCGCCGACTTGATCGACTTCTTGTCGCCAGCGGCTGGCTTCTTGTCATCCTTCTTCTCTGCGGCCTTCTTGTCTGCCGGCTTGTGCAGTGTGCCCTCGCCGGCCTTGGCGACAGGCGCAGCAGGAGCCGGTTCCGGCGCCTTCATCACCTTGCGCGGCGCATTCATCATTGCCTTGATCTGCGCGACTTCGTCAGCAACCGCCTTGCGTGCGCGCTCGGTCGCTGCCGCCCGTTCAGCGGCTTCCTTTGCTTCCTGCTCGGCGGCCTTTTTCTTGGTCTCTTCAGCAGCGGCGCGTTTCTTTTCTTCTGCGGCGGACAGTTCCTTCTCTGTCACTTCCAGCTTCGCAGCAGTCGCCTTTTCTGCGGCAGCCCTCTCCGCCTCGGCAGCAGCTTCGCGCATCGCCTTGGCCTGGGCTTCCTTCTCCGCCTCCAGCTTGGCGAGACGCTCCTGCTTCTCACGCAGATCGGCTTCCTGGCGTGCAATCAGCTCAGTCTGGCGACGTGCCTCTTCCGCACGTCGGGCAGCCTCAGCTTCGTCAATGACAGGTGCTGCCGGCGCTTGGGCCGGGCGTTCTTCCGGAGCCGGTTCATCGCGTTTGACGAAAGTGCGCTTCTTGCGCACTTCGACCTGAATCGTGCGCGACTTGCCGGTTGCGTCAGCCTGCTTGATCTCTGTTGTTTCCTTGCGGGTCAGCGTGATCTTTTTCTTCTCGCCATCCGGCGCCGCACCATGCGCGCGACGCAGATGATTTAACAGCTTGTCCTTGTCTTCCTTGGACAAGGGATCGGACGCCGAACTCTTTTCAACGCCAGCGGCGCGCAGTTGCGTGAGCAGCAGATCCGCCGGCATCTTCAGTTCGGTGGCAAATTGGGCTACGTTGTTACTCGCCATTCAGTCCTCTTTTCTATGTGGCACAGATGATATTGGGGCGTTCCGGTTTATTTCGACTCGGTCAGCTCGCGCGCTTTGGCCTGCAACGCCCGGGCACGATCATCGTACTTGGCGTCGATGAGCCGCATCTCATCATCGGTCACATCATCAAATTCATTTTCAATCAACTGCCGTGCACGTTCCATCGGCAAAGCCAGAATGGAACCAAATTCGTCATAGGCCAGACCCGCAAACGCAGACAGCGTCTTGATGCCGGCCAGTCCGAGCTTGCCCGCCGTGATGCGATCAATGCCGTCCAGATTGACGAGTGCCTCTTCCATACCTTCCAGCCCTTCTTCCGAAGCAATCGCCTCGGTCACCAGCGCATCGCGCGCCCGGTTGCGCAGTTCGTTCACCGTATCTTCATCGAAGGCTTCGATATCGAGCATTTCAGTGATCGGCACATAGGCAATTTCTTCCAGGCTGGAGAAGCCTTCATCGACGAGAATGTCGGCAACTTCCTGATCAACATCGAGTCGCTCCATGAACAACGCGCATGTTGCCGCCCGCTCTGCTGCCGACTTGTCCGCCGACTCTTCCGCAGTCATGATGTTGATCTGCCAGCCGGTCAGTTCCGACGCAAGCCGCACGTTCTGGCCGCCACGACCGATTGCGATCGCCAGATTTTCCTCATCGACCACGACATCCATCGCGTGCTTTTCTTCGTCCACGACGATCGACGACACGTTCGCCGGAGCGAGCGCACCGATCACGAATTGCGCAGGATCGTCCGACCACAGCACGATATCGACGCGTTCGCCGCCCAATTCGCCAGTCACTGCCTGCACGCGCGAGCCGCGCATGCCAACACAGGTACCGATCGGGTCAATGCGCTTGTCATTGGTAAAAACGGCAATCTTCGCCCGCACGCCGGGGTCGCGCGCAGCAGACTTAATCTCAAGCAGGCCTTGCTCGATCTCCGGCACTTCCAGCTCAAACAGCTTCATGATGAATTCCGGAGCGGTGCGCGACAGGATCACCTGCGGACCGCGCGCATTGCGATCGATACGCAAAATATAGGCGCGTACGCGGTCGCCGATGCGCAGGTTTTCCTTCGGGATCATCTGCTCGCGCGGCAGGCGGGCCTCGATCTTCCCCGATTCAACGATCGCATCGCCGCGCTCCATGCGCTTGATGGTGCCGGTTACCAGTGCATCGCCACGCGCGAGGAAGTCAGCAAGAATCTGTTCGCGTTCAGCATCGCGGATACGCTGCAGAACCACCTGCTTAGTGTCCTGTGCAAAACGACGACCGAAATCCACCGACTCGATCGGCTCCTCGATGTAGTCGTCAACCTCGATATCGGGAATCTGTTCCTTCGCCTCGAAATGCAGCACTTCCTGGTCAGGCAGTTGCAGACCCGCCTCGTCGGGGACCACATGCCAGCGGCGGAAGGATTCGAACTCGCCGGTATCCCGGTCGATGGAGACGCGAACATCGACCTCGCCTTCGTAGCGTTTCTTGGTCGCCTGCGCAAGCGCATGCTCGAGCGCCCCAAATACGATTTCTTTATCGACGTTTTTCTCTCGTGCTAGCGCATCGACCAATAACAATACTTCGCGACTCATGCTTTGCGGCTCCTAAAGTCCACTTTTGGCACCAAACGTGCCTTGTCCACATCGGCGAGCGTAAACTCCAGCACCGCCGGCCCTTCTTTTCCTTCAAATTCCAGTTTCAACGTATCGCCTTCAGGGGCATGCAGCACCCCCTGAAACGACTTGCGATTCGGCGTGCCGGGCATCGGCAGGCGCAACTTCACTGTCGCCTCCTGCCCAGCAAAACGCGTGTAATCAGACAGCTTCTTCAGCGGACGATCCAGCCCTGGCGAAGAAATCTCCAGGCGCTCATAGTTTGCATTCTCTACCGTCAGCACATGCGACAGCTGATGACTGACCTTCTCGCAATCCTCGACCGTGATATTTCCCTTGTCAGCCGCTTCCGGCGGGAAATCGATATACACGCGCAATAGGCCACGAGCCGCGTGTTCAAAGTCGACCAGCTCATAGCCCATGCCAAAAACTGTTTTTTCAATTAATTCCAGCAACCGCAAAACACTTCTCCGTACGAGAAAACCATACACAAACCGTTTAAGAAAAAAAAAATGGGCATCTGCCCATCTCTTTTTATCGCCCCAGCCCATGTACAGCGGCCCCAATATTTTCTTGCAGGTCGATTTGTTAACTCGCTAATTATAAACAAATATTTGACCTGTCGCAATCGAAACGACCTCTTGGCGGAAGGGAAGATGAAACATTTTGACACCAAATGAGGAGCAAAAGGCCGAGGAAAATCAGCCTCGTGCCCGACGACGTCCCAGCCCCAGCGCAGCCAACCCGACACGAGGCCGTCCACCGTTATTCCGTGATTGCCCGATATCAGGGAAACCGAGCGCCGTTTGCAGAGGATCAGGCTGGCGCCCGCGCTGCTGTCCTTGATTACGAGCATTGCCTCGGGATTGCCCCCGTTTTTGTCCTTGGTTTTTGTCAAAGCTATTATTGCCATTACGCGCCATACCCGCGCCATCCGGACGTTCGCCCCTGCCTTTGGCTTGACCTTGACCGGCTTTCTTTTCAAGCCCGCTCGACGCCATCAAATCCTTTACCGCATGCTCATCCAGTTCCTCCCAACGGCCGCGCCTCAGGTTGCTCGGCAAAGTCAGAGCGCCGTATCGTGTACGAATCAGGCGCGACACCGTCAAACCAACGGCTTCGAACATGCGCCGCACTTCGCGATTCCTACCTTCACCAATCGTGACCCGATACCAGCGATTGGCACCCTCTCCGCCACCATCGGAAATTCTGGAAAACTGGGCGACACCATCCTCCAGTTCAACGCCGCTCAACAGCTTCTGGCGCATTCCTTCTTCCAGTTCGCCGAGCACACGTACCGCATATTCGCGCTCGATTCCGTAACGCGGATGCATCAGCCGGTTCGCCAGGTCGCCGGAGGTGGTAAACAGGAGCAAGCCTTCGGTATTGAAGTCGAGGCGACCGACCGCCAGCCATTTCGCCGCCTTCATCGTCGGCAGCCGCTCAAAGACACTTGGACGTCCTTCCGGATCGCTGTGGCTGACAATTTCCCCGGCCTGCTTATGGTAAATCAGCACGCGAGGCGGCCGTTTGCTAACCTTGCGCTGAATCAGCTTGCCATTGATACGAACCTGGTCCGTCGGCAGAATGCGTTGACCGATATGTGCCGGCTCACCATTGACCGACACTCGCCCGGCAATGATCAACTCCTCCATATCGCGGCGCGATCCAAGCCCAGCGTCCGCCAGTACCTTGTGCAGCTTTGGCGCATCATCTTCTGAAGTCAGATCGCGTCGCACATTCTTGGACTGCCCGCGCCGCGCGGCATCAACAGGCAGCCCATCATCCCTGGAGAGGCTGTCAAAAGCCCCCGATGTGACGAGCGAGAAAATCGCATCCGCGCTGGACTCTTTCGCGCGAGGCTGCTGCCCCTTGCCTCCCTGCTTGCCTCTTGGCTTCTGGTTTTGCCGCTCGCCCCGCCTGGTTGCATTTTGCTCGGCGCGCTGCGGCTTGCCGTTCCCCGTCGCAGCTCCCTGATCGGCTTGCACTTCGGTGAATTGCTCTTCCGTTCCCGTCCCTTTCTCACCCCCGTCCTGACGCGGCGCCCGGGTACGTCTCAAGCTGCGCGGACCACGCACGCCGCGCTTTGCCGTTTTCTTGCCGCCGACATCACCCTGCCCCTGCACGGAAGACGTTTCGGCATTCGACGAGTCCTGACTTTCCCGGGATTCGGAGCGGTTGGCGGAATCGGAGGGCGCACTCATAGGTGCATCATTGTGGTTTGGCAGATTCATCGATCAATTCTTGAGTGTGCTGGCTTGATGCTGCGTCATCCTGTGGATTGGACACAAGGGAGCCGTCATGCGAGGAGATATCCGCTTCCGATATGGAGGAGGCAGATTGTTGAGGGGTGCCGGGCATGCTTTCAGAGAAAAGCTCGGCGTTTGTGTCTTGCGAGAGGGCGGAAGCATTGGCAAGTTCGTCAGACGCATCAATCTGCGCATCCGCGAGGCCGACCTGCTCCACAAATTCGGTCAATGTCGCCTGATCCAGGCCCGCCTGCATCTCCGGCAGGCTTCCGCTTTGGACGTCTTCCTTCGTCACGTGCTGTAGCGGCGGAAGTTGTTCCAGCGAAGTCAATCCAAGATCGTCGAGAAACTGCCTGGTCGTGGCAAACAGAGCCGGCCGACCAGGCACGTCCCGATGACCAATAGCCTCGATCCAGCCACGATCTTCCAGCATCTTGATGGTTTGCGAATTCACCGTTACTCCGCGAATTTCTTCAATGTCACCACGGGTGACAGGCTGCCGGTACGCGATGATCGCGAGAGTTTCAAGGGTGGCGCGTGAATATTTCGGCGGCTTTTCGGGATTGAGCCGCTCAAGATACTTCTTCATTTCCGGACGGCTCTGAAAACGCCATCCGGTCGACAGGCTGACGATTTCGATGCCCTTGTCCGACCAGTCGCTGCGCAACTCTTCCAGCATCGACTTGATGGTATCGGCGCCAATTTCCCCCTGAGCGGCATCATTTTCAGCGTAGAGCTTTCTCATGTCATGGATCGACAATGGCTCATGCGCACAAAGCAATGCGGTTTCGAGGACTTTCTTGGCCTCAATCGTATTCATTTTTACGTCTTGTTTTCCACCAACAATGTGCAGAAGTTATTGTCAACGACAGGCATCCTTGAAGACTGCCCGATTAGAGAACCCGTTGATGCTATTCCGTCGCCCGATTTATAGGAGGTGTAATAGAGGCGGGAATTGATAAGACTTAAAAGACTTGGTTGCGGGGGCAGGATTTGAACCTGCGACCTTCGGGTTATGAGCCCGACGAGCTGCCAGACTGCTCCACCCCGCGTCTGAAGAAGTGAAGTATATCCGGTATCTGGCTTCAACGCAAATGCAATTATCCGAGATTCGTGCAGTGATACACTTGTGCCGGTCACTCCCGCGATTAAAAAGCATGCGGCTGCTTGCGATTGCAGCCGCTCCACCAATTACAGCCGCCTATGAAATTCTGCTCCGAATGTGCGCATCCGGTATCGGTGCTGATTCCACCCGATGACAATCGTCCCCGCCATGTATGCGAAAAGTGCGGCACGGTCCATTACCAGAATCCGAAGATGGTGGTTGGCTCCATTCCGGTATGGGAGCGCGATGGCGAAACACGTATCCTGCTCTGCCGGCGCGCCATTGAACCCCGATATGGCTACTGGACGCTGCCGGCGGGCTTCATGGAGAACGACGAAACAACGGGCGAGGCGGCGCTACGCGAAACGCTGGAAGAAGCGGGAGCCCGAATCGATCTGCATGAGCTGTTCTCACTGCTCAACGTGCCGCATGTACAGCAGGTACACATGTTTTATCGTGCCACACTGCTGGATCTCGATTATCAGGCCGGAACCGAAAGCCTCGAAGTACAACTATTCACGGAAGCGGAAATCCCGTGGAGCGACATAGCATTCCCCACGGTAGCCCACACCTTGAAATATTTCTTTGCTGACTTGACTCGAATCCAGCGGGAAGGCGGCGCCTATGCGTTGCATACCCGCGATTTTCGAAAGCCCATGCCTGCAAGCGAGGCGACAACGCGATGATTCCCTGGCTGGCGCCCGGCACGCCTTTTCCGGACGTGTCCAGTGCATTGACGGAAGCAGATGGCGCTCCGGGATTGCTCGCCGCCAGCAACGATCTGTCGTCGAAGCGCTTGCTCGAAGCTTACCGGCGCGGAATATTCCCCTGGTTCTCGGAGGGACAACCCGTCCTTTGGTGGAGCACCGATCCGCGCATGGTGCTGATTACTGAGCACTTCAATATCTCTCGCAGCCTCAGAAAGACCCTGAAGAAGTTTGAGCACAGCACATCGACCAATGGCCGCTGGCAAATCCGTTTCGATACCGCATTCGAGGAAGTCATGCACGCTTGCGCCGCTCCGCGCAGGGATGGCGCTGGCACCTGGATCTCGGGCGACATCATTCGCGGCTACACCGATCTGCATCGGCAGGGTTATGCGCATTCGTCTGAAGTATGGCTTGACGGCGAACTCGTCGGTGGAGCCTACGGCGTCTCCATTGGCAGAATGTTCTATGGCGAATCCATGTTCGCCCGCGTCACGGACGCCTCCAAGATTGCGCTCGCCTATCTGGTGCATTTCCTTAGAGAGAACGGCGTCGAATTAATCGACTGCCAGCAGGAGACTTCACATCTGGCATCGCTCGGCGCAACGCCGATTCCAAGAGAGGAGTTCATCAAGCGATTGCAGCATGCCATCAAGCAACCGCAGATAGAGGAGTGGCGTCCGATCACACTATTTTGAGCGCGCAGAAAAATCCTTAGTCCAGACGCGGCATAACGTGTAAATTATCGGTGTCAGCATCGCAGCCAGGCAATACGACTATGACGCATTTGAAAGAACTGCCTTTTTCCACTCTGCAGTTTTATGCGACGGCACCGTACCCGTGCAGCTATATCGAAGGACGTCAGGCACGTTCCCAGGTTGCAACGCCTTCGCATCTGATCAACGCCGATGTCTATTCCGAACTGGTCAAGAACGGATTTCGCCGCAGCGGCATCTTCACCTATCGCCCCTACTGCGACGGCTGCCATGCATGCGTTCCGGTTCGCGTAAAAACGAACGGATTCTCCGCCAATCGCAGCCAGCGACGCGCATGGAGCAGGCATCAAACCCTGAGCACCTGGGTAACGACTCTCTCCTATGCGCCTGAGCATTACGAGCTTTATCTGCGCTATCAGGCAGCGCGACATGCGGGCGGCGGAATGGATCAGGACAGCCGCGACCAATACGCGCAGTTCCTGTTACAGAGCAAGGTGAACACCCGCCTTGTCGAGTTTCGTGAAAGCGACGGCACGCTGCGCATGGTGAGCATCATCGATGTGCTGAACGACGGCCTCTCCTCGGTCTATACCTTCTACGATCCGGACGTGGCCGGCGCATCCTACGGCACCTACAACATTCAGTGGCAAATCGAGCAGGCCAGACGCCTCGACATGCCGCATGTATATCTGGGTTACTGGATTCAGGATAGCCGGAAGATGGCATACAAGGCCAACTTCAAGCCGCTGGAAGCACTCATTCAGGGGCAGTGGCAGGAATGGCACCCCGACTGCTGACCGCGACGTATTACCGAAACGCAAGAGTAGAATAACGCCTTTGCCTGTCGCGCCGCGATGTCAAAAGCATCGCAGCCCACTCCTGCCCGTTATGTCAGACAAACTTCTCTACTCTCTTGCCCGCCCGTTCCTGTTTTCGCTCGATCCGGAAGCCGCACACAATGTTGTGCTCCCCGCCTTAAAACACGCCGCAGCATGCGGCCTCACCCGGCTGCTCGCACGCCCTGCTCCCGATCCCCGGCCTCTGATGGGAATCACCTTCCCCAATCCGGTCGGACTGGCCGCAGGATTGGACAAGGATGGCGCCTATATCGACGGCCTGGCCGCACTCGGGTTCGGATTTATCGAGGTCGGCACGGTCACGCCGCGAGCGCAGCCGGGAAATCCCTTGCCGCGCATGTTCCG
>JAEZVM010000166.1 GCA_023420795.1 Pseudomonadota bacterium | reverse complement strand
GCGAATGGCCTTGTTTGTTTTGGGCAGACATGAAGAACTCCTCCTTGCAGCGGCAGCTTGTTTTGCCATATGTGGCGCTCGTAGTGCTGGTTTCTCTTCTCATCGGCTGGATATCGTTCAACGCAGGGAAGGAAGCGGTGACAACACTGTCGCACCGGGTGGTGATGGACATTGTCGATCGCGTTCATACCGCTACAGAACGACATCTGTCCGGTGCCATGACCGCACTGCATGCAGTCGATCCCGATCCTGGAACAGTGCCCCGGCCGCAAGCCTTTTCCGATGACCTTGCCCTGCTTGAGCCGCGTTTCTGGAGCGCCAGCGGCCTGTCCATGCAAGTCAACAACTATGTGTATTTCGGCGGCGAGGACGGCCGCTTCATCGGCATCAACCGGATCAACAAGGATTTTGTCGAGCTCTATCTGCGCGAACCCGGCGCGGCAAAACGGCATGTCTATGCGGTGACGGAACCGGGCGACAGGTCGCGCGTGCTGCGCATGGATGATTACGATGCGCGTAAGCGGCCGTGGTATGTCCACGCCGCCAGTCAGAAGAAACCAGTCTGGTCGCCGGTGTACGCCGACTACAGTTCCGGAGAGCCGACGATCACTCTGGCCAAGCCGGTTTTTCGCGCCGACCGGAAGCTTGTCGGCGTCATGGCAACCGATGTGACCCTGAAGGCGCTGACCGATTTTCTGCGCACCCTCAAAGTCAGCGAGCACGGCATCGCCTTCCTGATGGATGCCGACGGCTGGATGATCGCGACTTCCGGCAAGGAGCTGCCGTTCAAGATGGTCAATGGCATGCCAGAACGCATGCGCCTGGACGAAATGCATACGCCGCTGCTGCAGGCCGCTCACGCAAAAATGATTGAATGGAAAGATGATTCCATTGACGGAGGCGATCAGTCGTCGCAGGAGTTCCTCGCTACCTCCGGCGCGCTCGACATCGCCGCCAGGCGGATCGGGCAGCAGTACGGCGTCGATTGGATTACCGTGGTTGCGGTCCCGCATTCTGATTTCATGGGCGGTGTCAGGCGCAGCCTTGTTCAGGGCATGTTCATCGCCGCCATCTGCGTAATCATTGCCCTGGTTCTGGGCCTGTCGCTTCTCAACCGGGTATTGCAGGACATTCGAAAACTCACCGATGCGGCGAAAAAGATCGGCAACGGCGAGCCACTGCCGCCGCTGGATATTTCGCGGCGCGATGAAATCGGCCAGCTTGCAACCACATTCAGCGAAATGGAATACAGCCTGCGTATCGACGAGTTGACAGGCGTATTCAACCGCGCTTCGCTAATCGCGCAAGTCGGATTCCTGCGTCGCCAGCTGGAACAGAAGCCGCGCGAGCGGCTCAGCTTTGCATTGCTGTTCATCGATCTCGATCACTTCAAGAAAATCAATGATCACTATGGCCATGACGCCGGCGACAAGGTGCTGGCGACCGTAGCCGCGCGCCTGCAGGAGTCGGTGCGCGTCTATGATGTAGTGGCGCGCTACGGCGGCGATGAGTTCATTGTGCTGCTCAAGGGCGCGCCTACTGCCGACGAGATCATCGCAACCGAAAACAAGATACGTCGTCTTGTCGAAGAGCCGGTAGCCATCGGCGATGCGCTTGTCTGCGTCGGCGTATCGAGCGGCTGGGCGATGTTCCCGCAGGACGGGGAAGATGTCGATACGCTGCTGAAGATTGCCGACAAGCGCATGTTCGACACAAAAAGGAGCCGCAAGGCGGCGCGCTAAACGCTTGCGTGCTCACGCCGGCTGCACGTAATCGCTCAGGAAGGTCCGGGTTTGGCGGTCGGGGAAGGCGATGGTGACCTTGTCGCCAGCGGACGAAACCACGCGGCCCTCGCCATACTTCGCCACTCGGACCGACGTGCCGACATCGGGCAGGCGCTTCGATGCCCGGCTGGCCGGGGGAGCATGATGCCGCACATGTTCCGGGCTGAGCGCCTGTTCCGGCGGCTGGCGGCAGTTGTCGCAGACGCCGCAGTGTGACCATTCAACCTGCTCGCCGAAATATTCGAGCAGTATCTTCCATCGGCAGAAGCCGGTTTGCGCATAGAACACCATACGCTCCAGCGCTTCCTGATCGAGCGTGCGCTTGTCCCGATAGGTCTCTGCCAGTTCGCTCAATTTGCCGGGGCGGGCGCGTTCGGACAGCAACCGGTATCCAAGATTCTCGTCCTGCGCGATGAGTCCGCCATCCTTGAGCAGCTTGAGCGCAACCTGCAGCCTGATGTCCGATACCTGGTCCATCGCCGCATGCATGCGAGCGAGCGACACCGGCGATTCTTCCGATGCGAGTGTTTGCAAGGCAGCATGGACGGCACCGAGATCGCTCGTGTCTGGATAGCGGCGCGCCAGGAAGAATTGCTGTACCTGCTTGTCTTTTGCGTGGTAGAGCAGGATGCAATCGGCGGGCTGTCCGTCGCGCCCGGCACGACCGGATTCTTGATAATAGGCTTCCAGGTTGGCGGGAAGCTGGTAGTGAATGATGAAGCGGATGTCGCTCTTGTCGATTCCCATGCCGAATGCATTGGTGGCCACCATCAGCCGGCTGGCTCCGCTCATGAATGCGTCCTGGTTCTGCGTGCGCACTTTTGCCGACAGCTGGCCGTGATAGAAGGTCGCGCTTTCTTCCGCCAGCTGCAAGGCTCCGAAGACTTCATCGACGGCTTTCACCGTGGCGGCATAGATGATGCCCGATCCCGCTGTCTCGCGCACGAGACGTATCGCGTGCTCCAGCTTTTCCGATTCGTCGGTGGCCGCGATGACGCTATAGTGCAGGTTGGGCCGATAGATGCCGGTATTGATGACATGCATGCCGGGCAAGCCGAGCTGCATGCCGATATCCTCGATTACGTTGTCGGTCGCAGTAGCGGTCAGGGCCAGAACGGTGGGGTTGCCCAGCGCCTTGATCGCCGCGCCGAGCTGCAGATAGGACGGCCGAAAGTCATGCCCCCACCGGGAAATGCAGTGCGCCTCGTCGATCACGAACAGGCTGACCGTGCTCTGTCGCAGCGTGTCGATGAATTCCGGGTCGGACATGCGCTCGGGCGTTGCGAATATGAATTCATTGCCGGCTTCCTTGATGCTTTCCAGTACCGACAGCTCTTCGCGATCGCTCAGGGTGCTGTTGACTTCCGCGGTGCTCATGCCAACGGTTTCGAGTTTCTCCGCCTGGTCTTTCATCAGCGATATCAGGGGTGACACCACGACTGTCACGCCGCTGATCTTCAGCGCCGGGAGCTGATAGCAAAGCGATTTGCCGGCACCGGTCGGCATAATCGCAAGCGTGTTCAGACCGTGCATGACACTATCAATCACCTCCTGCTGTCCTGGACGCAGGTGGGTGATGCCAAATGTCTCCTGCAGCGTCTTACGGAATCCGGTTGATTGGGCTGGCGAGGATGAGGGCGATTTTCCTGTGTGTGCCGTGGCGGATGCTTTGCTGTACGGACCGTTGGAAGACGGAATTGATGCTTGCATGGCTGCTGAAACCAAAGGGAAAATGGAGTTCCCGTCATGCAGCAATCATGCCAATATGGTCAATGTCAGAAGGCAATGAAAATTGGTGGGAAGAATCAGACAATCCACTTGTCGAATCTTCGGTCTTGTGGGTTATAATCGGCCACCGATTGAAGTTGAAGCTAGTAGTGCAGTATGTCTGTCATTCCTTTCTTGCTTCAAAGGTTCTACCGGGCGCAAGCTCACTAACTGTAATAGGAAATGT
>JAEZVM010000156.1 GCA_023420795.1 Pseudomonadota bacterium | reverse complement strand
GTGGCGAAGGTGGAAGACATCGCCTTCGATGCGGTATTGCATGATGCGGCCGAAGATGCGCATATCCACCTGAAGCCTCTGCCCTTTCCGCTGCCGATCTTCGGGCTGGCGATCGAACCGAAGAAGCGCGGCGACGAACAGCGCCTGTGGGAAATCCTGCAGAAACTCACCGCCGAAGACCCATGCCTGAAGGTCGAACACCAGCCGAACACAAATGAAACCGTGCTGCAGGGGCTGGGCGAACTGCACCTGCGCGCCACGCTGGAACGCATGGCGGAGATGTACAAGATCGAGGTTCAAACCCATCCACCGAAGATCGCCTACCGCGAAACCATCGCCGGCAATGCCGAGGGCCATCACCGGCACAAGAAGCAGAGCGGCGGCGCCGGCCAGTTCGGCGAAGTGTTCCTGCGGATAGAGCCACTGCCGCGCGGCGAAGGTTTCGAATTTGTCGATGCGGTGAAGGGCGGCGCGATTCCCGGCCAGTTCATTCCCGCTGTCGAGAAAGGCGTGCGCCAGGTGCTGGAAGCCGGGCCGCTGGCCGGCTTTCCGATGCAGGATGTACGCGTGACGGTGTATGACGGCAAGAGCCATCCGGTCGATTCGAAGGAAGTCGCGTTTGCGACCGCCGGCCGCAAGGCATTCATCGACGCAGTGCTGAAGGCGCGGCCACTGGTGCTGGAACCAATCGTCAACGTCGAGGTTGTTGCGCCGGAAGAGAGCATGGGCGACATCACCGGCGACCTGTCAGCCAAGCGCGGGCAGATCAGCGGCATGCAGACGGCGCAGGCCGGCACTGTCGTCGTCGCTGGACAGGTGCCGCTGTCGGAACTGAACGGCTACCAGTCGCGCCTGCATTCGGCGACCGGCGGACGCGGCAGCTATACGGTGGAATTCAGCCACTATGATCCGGTGCCGCCGACGGTGCAGCAGAAGATGGCGAGCCAGCACAGGATAGCGCCGGAGGAGTGAGCAACGTCGGCTGCGGCACGCTACATATTCTTGTTACTCCAGATTTCCGTCATTCCAAGTTCCTGTCATCCCGAACGAAGGTGAGGGATCTCGTGCATGCACATCGGTGCTGATGCTGGAGATCCCTCACCTTCGTTCGAGATGACAGATGCGTTTTTGGAAGGACGGGTAAGTCTGGTGTCTTCCGACGCGACGATCTTATTGCTCCGGCCTCTTGTCGGCAGCCGCACCCGAGGCAGCCGTCGGCGCATCCGCCGGGCCGCCGTCCAGCAATACCGCCTGCAAGGCCTTCATCGCCGGCCCGTGCAATACCTCGCCGTTCACATCGAAACGCGATGCATGGCAGGGACAGTCCCAAGACTTCTCGGCGGAGTTCCACGACACGACGCAACCGAGGTGCGTGCAGGTTGCCGACAGCGCATGCAGGCCGCCTTCGTCGTCACGATAGACCGCCAACTTCCTGCCGCCTTCGCGCAGGATCGCGCCCTCGCCCGCCGGGATTTCCCGCGCCGATCCGACTTCGCCGCTCTGCAGCCACTTGCGGTATTGCGCCAGCGTGTTGGCCTGCTCCTTGATGAATTCGGACATGCCGTGCAGCGCCTTGCGCGAAGGCGCATACACGTCCTCCCAGGGATTTTCGCGCCCCATGATCAGGTCGGTGATCAGGATCGCGCCGGCAGTGCAGTGCGTCATGCCGTTGCCCGAGTCGCCAGTGATGATATAGACGTTGTTGTCATCCATCGGATTGCGCCCGAGGTAAGCAACGCCGTCGGCCGGCTCCATCACCTCGCCGGACCAGCGAAAATCCACTGCACCCGCCATGGGATAGCGCTCGCGCACCCAAGCTTCGATTTCATCGTAGCGATGCTGCGGATGCTCGTCCTGGCCAACTTTGTGATCGGCACCGCCCACCACGAGAATTTCATGATCGGCGGCGGCATCCGGCGTCGCGAGTCGCACGTAATAGTACGGATCCCCGTTGTCCCACAGCAGCACACGTGGCACCGATCCCTTCGGCACGCGCACGCCGAGCACATAAGTGCGGTAGCCGGACTGCTTGGTATGCATGACCACGCGATCGTTGAACGGCGTATTGGTCGCAACGACCGCCGCCTTCGCGCGGATGTTTCCATTCCGTGTGGCGATCGTCTGCATGGCCGCGTCGCCATCGATACCGGTTGCGCGCGTGTTCGCATAGATGCGGCCACCGTTGCGCACGAACGCATCGGCCAGTCCGGCTAGATATTTGAGCGGATGAAACTGCGCCTGATGCAGGAAGCGCAAGGCCGGGCCGGTGTCAAAGCTCAGCTCCGGCACGCGATCCACTTTTTCCACATCCACCCCGGCCCGGATCGCCGCCGTAAATTCCTTGTCGAGGTCGGCAACACCCTTGCCGCTCAGGGAAAACAGGTAGCCGTCCAGCCGCTCGAATTCACAATCGATATGCTCGGATTGCACAACCGATTCGACAAGATCGGTCGCGCGCTGGAAGCTCTCCGCGACAAGCTGCGCCTGGTCGGAGCCGAAGCCGCGTTCGATCGAAAAGTACCGGTCGTCGGGCGGAAAGAAGTGCGCGGTAGTGCGCCCGGTCTCGCCGGCGCCGATATCGAAGGCTTCGACCAGCACGACGGACTTTCCCTCGCGTGACAGCAGATACGCAGTGGTGAGGCCGCCGATGCCGCCGCCGATCACGCAGACATCGGCATCGATATCGGCCTGCAGTGCAGGGAAACGTGGCAAGTCTGCGCTTGCCATCCAGACGGAAGTGGAACCATGCGGTGCGTCGGTCATGTATGCAACTCCTTTCGCCATCGAGGCGCTGCATCACTTGACGATCAGTTTCGCTTTCATCGTCGGATGCAGCGTGCAGACATAGGGAAGAACGCCCTTCTTCTGCGCTGTCATTTTCCACGTGCCTTCAGAGGCAATCTCGCCCGAATCGAAGCTGCGGTCCTGCGCGGTGGCGGTATGCGGAAAGGCATCCCGGTTTTTCCAGACCACGGTATCGCCGACGTTCACTTCGATTACCTCGGGCGCATACCGCATCGCCTCAATGATGACGGTATGCACCTTTCCTTCCGCGTGTGCCGCACCGCCTGCTATGGACAATGCGATGCATGCACACAATGCCAATCCGGCGTGACGGCGCTTATCCACCCAGCATGTGAAGCCGTGCATGATGCCTCCGGATTCACTTCATCGAAGACTGGATGTGCTTCGCATGCTGCAGGTGCGCATCGATTGCCGGCCGGACCTTTTCAATCAGGGCTTTCAGTTCTGCATTCTTCGCGTTCGGCAGTAGCGTCTTGTCGATCACATCCAGCACCGCCTGGTGGTACGTCACTTCGTTTTCGACATAGGCCTTGTCAAACTCTTCCCCCTTCAGACCATTCAGCTTCTTCAAGGTTGCGGCGCCATCTCTTTTCAGGCTCTTGCTGGTGTCGCTTTCTTCAGGCATCACATTCAATTTCTTCACCAGCGCGGTCGCCTGCTTGTTGACGCCGGTATGATCGGTGATCATGCGCTGGGCAAAGTCTTTCACTTCCTTGTTGTTGGATTTCGATACGGCGAGCTTGCCAGCATCGACATCGACGCTGTTGGCCGCAACCACGATCGCGGCGATCTGCGCATCATTCGGCGCGCCCGACTGCGCGAAAGAAAATGCCGGGGCGAGGACAAACAGAACTGCGGTCAGACTGCTGATTAGCTGCTTCATGGCACACCTCCTTTTTCTACTTCAGGGAACGAAAATCCGGTCAGGCGTCGGCATCATTCCGATCGCCCAACCGGCCCAGCACGGCGGCAACGATGCGGTCGCAACGCTCGCCGTCGAATGCAAATGCTTCTTCATGCGCAATGTCGATTTCGCGCGACAAGGCTTCGCGCAGCAGGCTCCGGGCACGGAAGAAGCGGGTGCGCACTGTCGCCTCCGGAATGCCGAGGCTGGCGGCGGCTTCCTCGACGCTCATTTCTTCCAGCGCGCGCAAAACGAACACGGTACGGAACACGTCCGGCAAGCGATCGATATTCTTTTCAAGCAAACGGCGCGCTTCTGCACGCATGGCCGCCTGCTCGGGCAATTCGGAGGATGCGTCGTTCATGGTCTGCTCCCCGCTTGGTTCGATATCGCCATCGAGCCGGATGATTTCCGCCCGACGGCTTGCCTTGCGCGACCGGGCAATCGCCTCGTTGACCACAATGCGCGTCAGCCAGGTTGACAGCTTTGCATCGCCGCGAAAATTTCCGATACCGCGGTAGGCGAGCAGATAGGCTTCCTGTACCGTATCCTCGGCTTCGGCGTCGTCCCTCAGGATGCTGCGGGCGGTACGGTACAAAGGCCGGTTGTAGCGCCGCATCAACAGTTCGAATGCAGCGGCATCACCGGCAGCAATGCGGTGAACGATCTCCAGATCCGGCAATTCGCTGCCGGCGCTGCTGAGGGCTTTGGGAAGCATGGCTGCCTGCGTTTTTGTTGAATTCATGACATTAGATGAAGCCATGATGCGCCACGTTCCCGGCGTCGCACCGCGGGAGTACAATCATTAAGTCGGCCGGATATCAGCCGGGATACATCTGGTAACCTTCTTTACCCATTCTTCGTAGTTGCGCCGGTCCCGCTGATATTTAATGAAGGCATGACTCAAGGAGAGCAATCATGATGAAGTATCTGAGTGTTGCGGGAATGCTGGCGGGCGCAGCGCTGATGCTGACCGCTAATCCAGCCGCCGCGCGAGTGAACGTGGACCTGCATATCGGCGTGCCTGGTGCATACGTTGTTCCGCCGCCGCCCGTTTATGTGCAACCGTCGCCGGTTTATGTCCAGCCCTCGCCGGTTTATGTACAGCCGCCACCCGTTTATGTGCAGCCGCGTCCGATCTACGTACAGCCCGCGCCGGTCTATGTGCGCCCGCAGCCGCACTGGGGTTATCAGCAGAACTGGCGCGGTCATGACCGGCATGATCACAACAGGCATCAGCGGCGCGACCAGGACCGTGACGGCGTTCCGAACCGTTGGGATCGCGATCGTGATGGCGACGGCGTTCCCAATCGCTGGGACCAGCGCCCCCATAATCCGTATCGCTACTAAGCACGAACGGAATACGGACTGAAGTCTCCGAGCCGGCACGGAATAGTTTTCATGCCGGCTCGCACCAGAATTACCGGGTGGATGCTGTCTTTTGCTCCGGGCGCACCCACTCCTCATCGCTCTTGACGAGCCCATCCGCACAGACGGCCAGCCTGGCCGCGACGCTCACCGCTTTCCTGATGAACACGTCTTCGTTCGCATCGTTGATTTCGTGACGCTGCACATATGCCGCGTAAATTGTGGCGGCCATCGTCGCGACTACTGATTCGCTATGCTGAAGATTGAGATAGGTTTCCTTGCTCATGACTTCTCCCCGGGACAGTTGCTCTCGAGGATTGTAAGCCGAAGATGGCGGGTTCATGCCAATGCGGCACAAAGCGCCGCAAAGCCTTGACGATATTGCGCTACGAGCGCGGCGGCGGTTCGCTGCAGTAAGTTCCTGTCTGCCTCCAGCGCTCTCCCCATTTCCCGCGCGGCATCCTGCACTTCGCCCATCACCGGCAAGCCTTCCGCCTCCCAGCTCGCCGCATAGAAACTCTGCTTTCCGGTCCGCGCGCTTTGCCCCGGCGCGAGCAGGTTCAGCCGCGGCAGCCCGAATGCCATGGCGACGATCCGGCCATGCAGGCTGCTGCCGAGATAGCCTCGGCTGTTTGCGATCAATGCACAGATATCCCAGACATCAAGTGAGGTGAAAATCCTGGAAGCTGTTTTCATGTGCGCCGCTGTCCGCTCATAGCAGCGCAGGTCGTCATGCCAAGGCGCAGCGCCGGCGCGGAAGAACACGATGCCGCAGTGGCTTGCGCGGGCAAGCTGGTCAAGCTGGGCAGCGATCTGCGCAAGAGTTTTGTCGTCGTCGAAGTCGGTGCTGAACTGT
>JAEZVM010000071.1 GCA_023420795.1 Pseudomonadota bacterium | reverse complement strand
ACCGACTACCTGATGGAAAAGCCGAACGACGCCAAGATCATCTGCGGCAAAATCGTCGAAGCCGCGCGCGCGCGCGAGGCCGCGCGCAAGGCACGCGAACTCACGCGCCGCAAGGGTGTGATGGACGGCCTCGGCCTGTCCGCCAAGCTGGCTGACTGCCAGGAGAAAGATCCGGCACTGTGCGAGCTGTACATCGTCGAGGGTGACTCCGCAGGCGGCTCCGCTAAGCAGGGCCGCGACCGCAAGTTCCAGGCGATCCTGCCGCTGCGCGGCAAGGTGCTGAACGTCGAGAAGGCTCGCTTCGAGAAGATGCTGTCGTCCGAACAGATCACCACGCTGATCGCCACGCTCGGCACCTCCATCGGCCCGGACGAATTCAACGTCGAGAAGCTGCGCTACCACCGCATCATCATCATGACCGACGCGGACGTCGATGGCGCGCACATCCGCACGCTGCTCTTGACGCTGCTGTATCGCCAGATGCCGCAGCTGGTCGAGCGCGGCCACGTGTACATCGCACAACCGCCGCTGTACAAGGTCAAGCACGGCAAGGACGAGCGCTACCTGAAGGATGACATCGAGGAAGCGCAGTACATGATGCAGCTCGCGCTGCACGACGCCGCGATCATCCCGCAGGAAGGCGCGCAACCGATTATCGGCGAGGCGCTGGCCGAACTGGTCCGCCAGTACAACACCGCCAACGCGATCATCATGCGCCTGTCGCGCGCGATGGACGAAGCAGCCTTGAGCGCCATCGCCACCGGCGTGGTGCTGAAGCTCGATACCCTCGTGGATGCGGAGGCATCGGCCCAGACGCTGACCAAGGCGATCAACGACCCCAGCGTCGAAGTTGTCGTCAAGTCCGACGAGCTGTCCGACAAGCACATGCTGCGCGTGCAGCGCCGCCATTTCGGCAACCTGAAGGTTAGCGTGATCGATGCCGACTTCGTGCACGGCCCCGATTACCAGATTCTTGCCAACGCCGCCGCCACCTTCAAGGGTCTGATCGGCCCGGGTGCGATGGTGCGTCGCGGCCAAGGCGACAAGGCGAAGGAAATTGCGATCAGCAACTTCCGCCAGGCGATGGACTGGCTGCGCGACGAAGCCGAGCGCGGCGTCTCCAAGCAGCGCTACAAAGGCCTCGGTGAAATGAACCCCGAGCAGCTGTGGGAAACCACGATGGACCCGACAGTGCGCCGCTTGCTAAAGGTGCAGATCGAAGACGCGATCGCAGCGGATCAGATCTTTACGACCCTGATGGGCGACGATGTGGAACCCCGCAGAGCGTTCATCGAAACCAATGCGCTGCAGGCGGGGAATATCGACGTTTGATCTTGTAAGTTCTCAAAAAACATTAAAACATTCTCACTAGTTTGAAATTCAGGGACTTGAGAGAAGAGGGCTCATAATTCGTTGGTGCCGTGTTCGACTCACGGAAGGCCCACCAATAAAAACAAAGGCTTACGCGAATTTCTCGCGTAAGCCTTTTTTCGTTTCTGGTCCATTTCTGGTCTCAGTTCGTCGTTGTAGCGACATCCCAATCGGCCAGCCTTGCTTCGCCAGTCTGGTAAAACTGCTTCACCAGCTTCACGTACTCCAGAAAGTCCCGGTTCTCGGACGCCAGCCGGTTGGCCATGTCCCAATCGATCTCATCTCTTTCGCGCGCCGGAACTAAGACCTGACTTTCCACGGGGTTCTCGGCATCCAGTTTGATCAGGCCAATGCCATGCGCTGCAAAAAGCATTCGCAGTTCCTTCAGCGTGTCCTGGCCTTCGACTTCCGCTGCAACCAGATAACCAAAATTGGTCCAGGACGAATTGGACACCGCTTGGAAAAAGCATTCGCGCACGTTCGAGCGGTTGACCAGCAACTTACAGTTGCATGCCAAGCCTTTATTGACGTCGACCGCACTGACCATTCGTTCGGTTGGTACAGGTTCCCGGCGGCGGATTGCGCAGCCGCATCGATCAGTCGATTTTCCGCAGTATCGCTATCGATAGCACCCCCTTGCCTCCAGAACTCCTCGAACACACCGGCCTCCACCTATTCCTAGAAACGCCGGTGCGCCGAACTGCTGGAACAAAGGCCGGTAACGTTCCATGCATTCCACTTCCAGTCCAATGGATACAGCTTGCGGGAAGGCGAGCGTGGTTTCGTTTACCCCCACAAATTGTCCGGGAATCTTCTGAATGGCAGTGCTTTTACTGCCAAAAAGCTGCCATTTCCTGCCGTGGCAGCGCAATACATCCGCCATCGGCCTGACGCAAAATCGTAAGCCTTTGATTGGTTACAGAAAAAATCTTTTATTTCCCTTTGGCATGTATTTTGCGCTCATTTATCCGAACGGGGAAAAGAAAAGGAACAAGGTGTCAGTGAAGAGCCGACTCTAGCGCCTGTTATGGATTCCAGAAGAGCGCCTCGAATCCGCCAGAAAGTACCAATGCAAGGCGTGACGACACGGTAACTAGCACGTGCTATGAGGATTTGCGGCATAGCAAGTGACCCTGTCTGATGGATCCAAAGCATCGTCTGGAGCGCATAACAGACCCTAACCTCCTTCAACAGGAGGATCCTCCTAAGTATTTCGCAATCGAAAAAATGTACTTTCGGAAACTTATCCTGAGTCATTTGATTGTTGCAGACACAGTTTCACGATGTGAAAGCCGTTAGTGAAGTAATGCATTTACCGTTTGTAATATTTCTTTGGCATTGCCAGATAGGAATTAGATACATGGATAAGGAAAATAAAAATCAGCCCGCTCACGACGGTTCCGAACTCGAGAAACGCCGTCGCTTTCTGAGCCAAGGGGCATTGTTGGGTCTGGCCGGTGCATCGATGGGACTGGTCGGCTGCAAGGATGACGCCGCCAAGCCCGCCCTTGGCACCGCTGCCGCATCAACCGCCAAGGACGGGGCCGCGCATGGCAAGTTCGAAATCCCGCCGGGCCAGCTGGACGAGTACTACATCTTCTCCAGCGGCGGACACTCGGGCGAAGCGCGTATTTTCGGCCTGCCGTCCGGCCGTACGCTGCGCCGTATCCCCGTCTTCAACATCGACCCGATGGTCGGCTGGGGCATCACCAACGAATCGAAGGCCATCATCGGCACCAAGCCGGACGGCAGCCTGAAGTACACCACCGGCGATACCCACCATATCCACGGCAGCTACAAGGACGGCACCTATGACGGCCGTTACCTGTGGATCAACGACAAGATCCATTCCCGCCTTGCGCGCATCCGCATGGATACGATGGAATGCGACAAGATCACCGAACTACCGAACGTGATGGGTTTCCACGGCATGTTCCCGGACAAGCGGGATCCGGTCGATGAAAAAATCAACTACACCACCCGTGTGTTCTGCGGCATGGAATTCCATACGCCGCTGCCCAACGACGGCCGCGATGCACGCGATCCTTCCAAGTGGGGCACAATCTTTACCTGCGTTGATGCAGAGACGATGCAGGTACGCTGGCAGTGCCGCGTCGACGGCAATATGGATCTGGTTGCCACGTCCTATGACGGCAAGCTCGCCGCAGCCAATCAGTACAACACCGAGAACGGCGCGGTATTGAGCGACATGATGTCGGCCGAGCACGACGCCTGCGTGTTCTTCCATGTCGAGCGCATTGAAAAGGCGGTCAAGGACGGCAAGTTCACCACCATCGGCAGCTCCAAGGTGCCGGTCGTGGACGGCCGCAAGGCAGCCAATGCCGATCCGAAGACTGCACTGACCTGCTACGTCCCGGTCGGCAAGAACCCGCACGGCGTGAATGCTTCGCCGGACGGCAAGTACTTCGTCTGCTCCGGCAAGCTGTCGCCGACGGCAACCGTGATCTCCAACGAACTGGTGCAGAAATGGTTCGCTGGCGAAGTGGCGAAAGAGCGCGACGCTGTTGTCGCTGAACCGGAAATCGGCCTCGGCCCGTTGCACACCGGTTTCGACGGCAAGGGCAATGCACTGACCACGCTGTTTCTCGACAGCCAGATCGTCAAGTGGAACGTGGACAAGGCTATCGCCTTCTACAAGGGCGACAAGAACGCCAAGTTCATCGTCGACCGCATCGACGTGCATTACCAGCCGGGCCATGGCTACACCTCGATGGGCGAAACCAAGGATGCGGACGGACGCTTCTTCAACTCCGGCAACAAGTTCTCGAAGGATCGCTTCCTGCCGGTCGGCCCGCTGCATGCGGAAACCGAGCAGCTGATCGATATCAGCGGCGAGAAGATGGCGCTGATCCACGACCACACTGCCTATCCGGAACCGCATGACGCCATCATCGTCAAGCGCGACCTGGTGAAGACGCGCCAGATCTATAACTTGGACGACTTCCCGAACAAGGTCACGCCGGAAACCGCAGGCGTCGAGCGCAAGGGCAACAAGGTGCATGTGCGCCTGATGTCGGTTGCGCCGTCGTTTAGCATGCCGGAGATCTTCCTGAAGAAGGGCGATGAAGTGACGATCACGCTGACCAACCATGACAAGGTCGAAGACCTGACCCATGGCTTCGCGATCCCGCAGTACAACATCTGCTTCATCGTGAATCCGCAGGAAACCAAGTCGGTGACCTTCAAGGCCGACAAGCTCGGCGTGTTCTGGGCGTACTGCACGCACTTCTGCCACGCGCTGCACCTCGAAATGCGCAGCCGCATCGTCGTCGAAGCGTAATCGCTGCGCCGGCCGGACGGGGCGCAAGCCTGTCCGGCCGGCGTCAGAACGCATCGACACCGCTGTACCGCGCATGGCGTGATCC
>JAEZVM010000354.1 GCA_023420795.1 Pseudomonadota bacterium | reverse complement strand
TGACCACCTCGAAGGAAGAGAGCGACCTGATCAACAGCTACAACCTCGGCTGCAACAGCTATATCCGCAAGCCGGTGGTATTCACCGATTTCATCGATGCGGTGCGCCAGCTTGGCATGTACTGGCTGATGCTCAACGAGCCGCCGCCGGCGTGGGACGGACGCTGATGCCTTCGCTCCTGCGCATTCTTCATGTCGAAGACTCGGCCGATGATGCGGCGCTGATCTGCATCGAGTTGGAAGTCGCCGGTTACGAACTGCACTACCGGCGCGAGGAAACCGCGGCCGGGATGCAGGCCGCTCTGGCCGAGGAACGATGGGATGTGGTGCTGTCGGACTTCAACCTTCCGGCATTCAATGCCTACGATGCGCTCCACCAGCTTCGACAGTGCGGGCGCGATATTCCGCTGATCGTCGTGTCGGGCTTCATCGGTGAAGTCGGGGCCGTCGCGCTGATGAAGGCGGGTGCCCATGACTATGTCATGAAGGATAATCTGGCGCGCCTTGGCCCCGCGATCGAACGCGAAATCAAGGAAGCCGCCGAGCGTGCGCGACGCCGGCAGGCCGACCAGGAACTGGCGGCCAATCGCAGGCTGCTGGAAAACATCACCCAGTCGTTGGGCGAAGGATTGCTGGTGCTGGACATGGACAGCCGCCTGCTGATGATGAATGCGGAGGCGGAACGCCTGCTCGGCTGGGCACGGGAAGAGCTGGCGGAGCGCCCGGTGCACGACACCATCCATTGCCAGCGTCCGGACGGTTCGCCGCTCTCACGGGAGGAGTGCCCGCTTTTTCGAGCTGCCTCAACGGGCGAAAGCTGCCATGTGGATGATGATGTGCTGGTGCGTAAGGACGGCACTGTGTTCCCGGTTACCTACGTCGCCTCGCCGATTTTCGAAGACGGGCGGGTGGTCGGCACCGTCACGGCTTTTCAGGACATTACTGAGCGCAAGAAGGCGGAACAGGATCTGCTTGAGTCGAAGCGGCGCCTGCAGGAATTGTCCGCATTCCTGCAGCAGGTACGGGAGGACGAACGCACCCGCATCGCGCGTGAACTGCATGACGAGCTGGGGCAAGCGCTGACGGCGCTGCGCATTGACCTGATCTGGCTGAACGACAAGCTGCCTGAGCGCGAGAAGAAGGTGGACGACAAGCTGGCTGCGATGCTTGCACTGGTTGAGCGAACGGTGGATTCGGTGCGACGCATCTCGGAAGACCTGCGACCTGGCATGCTGGACGACCTCGGACTGGCAGCGGCGATCGAGCACCATGTATCGAAATTCGCTGAGCAGACCGGGATAGCCTGCGAGCTTTCGATGAGCAGGGAACATTACGAAATCGATAGTCAGATGGCAACGACGCTCTTCCGCCTGCTACAGGAATCGCTGACCAATGTCGCCCGTCATGCACGTGCGACCAAAGTGACGGTCCAATTGCAGGACTTGCAGGATGAAATGCTGTTGATCGTCAGAGATAACGGATGCGGCTTACCGGAAACGGTGTCCGGAAAAAAGAAAACCTATGGCCTGCTTGGTATGCGCGAGCGCGTCAATCTGCTCGGTGGCGTGCTGGATATTTCCAGTGCGCCCGGTAACGGCACACGCATCGAGGCAAGCCTTCCTTTCAAAGCGGAGACGCAAGCATGATCAAGGTACTGATCGCGGACGATCACACGATCCTGCGCGACGGATTGAAGCAGATTCTGTCGGAATGCAACGACATGCAGGTCGCCGGCGAAGCGGACAACGGCTTCGATGTGCTAGCGAAAGTACGGGAACAGGACTGGGACGTGCTGGTGCTGGACATGGCGATGCCCGGCAAGAGCGGCATCGACCTGCTCAAGCAGATCAAGAGCGAAAAGCCGAAGCTGCCGGTACTGATACTGAGCATGCAGAAGGAAAACCAGTATGCGGTGCGCACGCTCAAGGCGGGCGCGTCCGGCTATCTGTGCAAGGACAGCGCCTCGGCCGATCTGGTCAAGGCGATCCGCAAGGTGGCCGGCGGCAGCATGTTTATCAGCGCCGCCGTTGCGGAAAACCTGGCCCTGGGACTGACCACCAACAATGAATCGCTGCCGCACACGCTATTGACCGATCGCGAATATCAGGTGTTCCGGCTCATCGCATCGGGCATGGGAATCACCGCGATCGGCGACAGCCTGCACCTGAGCGTGAAAACCATCAGCACGCACAAGACCCGGATCATGCAGAAGATGAACTTCACCAATACCACCGACCTGATCCGCTATGCGCTCAAGCATGGCCTGATCGATGAAGCCGGGCAGCCGCTGGACTGAGCCGTTTAGGTTATCGACTTCCCCTACATGTCATCCCGAGCAGAGCGAGGAATCTCGCGTTTAGATACGTGATGCCGCTCCATCAAATATCTGCTTCCCAACGGTTTTTAATGACGGCGCATCCTCCGATGCGTCGAAACCCATCTTCAGGTGGGAATTCTCCTACCTGCCTTTCCAGTCTTCCCACCTCAGATTAAGCCTGCGCCGATTTCGTTTTTTTCTATAAAGCAACAATATGGCGTCATTCAAGTGAAGTTGGATAAATCGCAGCAATGAAAATTTTTCTCGTCGAAGACAGCGATGTAATCCTCGCCCATCTTCGATGTGTTGTATCGGAAATCGCGGGTGCGGAAGTGGTCGCTGACGCAGACAATCAGGCTGCCGCCATCGCCGGCATATCGGCCCTGCGCCCGGATGTGGCAATACTCGACCTGACGCTGGCAAGCGGCAGCGGAATTGAAGTCCTGCGCCATATCAAGCAGCAGAGGCCGGACATCAAGGCCGTCGTGCTGAGCAACAGGAGCGAGCCGCCCTACCGGAAAAGATGCATGGCGCTGGGCGCCGACCTGTTCCTCGACAAGTCGCGCGACTTCGAATGCCTGAAGCAACATCTGGTCGAACTGACGGCAGCTCCCGGCTGATTTGCCGATAAGGACACGAACGCCTCAACGGACGTATCGAAAGTGAATATGCCTGACAAGAAAACACTGCACGTTCTCATCGTGGAAGACTCTGAGGATGACACCGAGCTTCTGCTCAATACGCTTCGCGGTGAGTTCGCCGACATCCTGCACGAGCGCGTCGAAAACGCCGCCGCGCTTCATAATGCGCTGTTGCGGCAATGGTGGGATGTGATCATCTGCGATCACAACCTGCCTGCGCTGGATGCGCCGACTGCGCTGCGCATCGTGCAGGAAAGCGGCAGCGACACGCCTTTCATTGTCGCGTCCGGCTTCATCACGGAAGACGCTGCGGTGGCGACGATGATGGCCGGTGCGGCGGACATGATAGGCAAGGACCATCTGAGCCGCCTGGTGCCGGCGGTGAAGCGCGAGGTACAGAAATCCTCCACCATCTTCAACCTGCGCGAGGAGCGCGAGCATCTGCGCCAGATGGCGTATTACGACCCACTGACAGGCCTGCCGAACCGTGAATTCCTCGCAAAGAAGGCACTGCGCCTGACTGTCTCGCCGGCTGCTGCCGAAACGCTGGTGCTCATGGTGATCAACATGAGCCGCTTCTCGCTGGTGCGGAGCACGCTGGGCATGGAAGCGTCCGAACAGGTTTTGCGCCTGATCGGGGAACGGATCAGGAGGAGCGTTGGCGCGGCGGGTCTGGTGGCGAGCCTCGGCGGCGACCGGTTTGCCGTGCTGCTGACCGACATTGGCAGCGGCGTCGAGCCGGTAGCGGTTATCGACAGGATGAACGAGGAAGTCTCGCGGCCGCTGAAGATCGCAGGACATGAACTGTTCCTGACCCAGCGCATCGGGCTTAGCGTTTACCCGCGCGACGGGCGCGATTTCCAGAAGCTGATCGTCAACGCGGAAATCGCCATGAGCCAGGTACGTGCCGGCGGTAAAAGCAATTATCAGTTCTTCGCTCCTGGCATGAACGAGGCCGGGCAGGATCGATTGAAGCTTGAGCATGCATTGCACCGCGCCCTCAAGCAGGAAGAATTCCTGCTGCATTACCAGCCGCAATACGACGTGCGGGATGGCAGCATCATCGGCGTCGAAGCGCTGTTGCGCTGGCAGCCGCCGGGCGGTGCGCTTGTTTCACCCGCAGAGTTCATCCCTGTGCTGGAAGAGACCGGTCTGATCGTTCCGGTCGGCGAATGGGTGCTGCGGACGGCCTGCATGCAGAACCTGAAGTGGCAGCAGGCGGGCCATGCGCCGATCCGGGTCGCGGTCAATCTATCAGCGATGCAGTTCAGACAGACCGAACTCGCGCCGCTGGTGCGGCGGGTACTGGACGAAACCGGCCTTGACCGGCGCTATCTGGAACTGGAAATCACAGAGAACATCGCGATGCACAACGAGGAAGCGGTGATTGCAACGCTGGCCGAGCTGCGCGACATGGGCATCAGCCTGGCGATCGACGACTTCGGCACCGGCTATTCCAGCCTGAGTTACCTGCGGCGTTTCCCTGTCCACAAGCTCAAGATCGATCGTACCTTCGTGAAGGACATCACGGATGAGGAGGGCGACAGTCCGATCGTCAAGGCCATCATCTCGCTTGCGCGGAACCTCGGCCTGGATGTGATTGCCGAGGGAGTGGAAACGCAAGGGCAGGCGGCGCTTTTGCACTCTTACGGATGCAACGAAATGCAGGGTTTTATTTTTAGCAGACCGGTAGCGGCCTCACAGGTGGAAAGTTTTATGGGAAATGCAATGAAGTCAGCGTTAGGGAATATTGTCTAAAAATCCATACAAAGTTTTGTTGCTAACAATACTCGCCATTGAAAATTTGCTTTGCTCTTATTGCAACTTTCGAATGTATTGTTTCTCGACAGTAATATAATCGGCCCAACTTTTGTCACACACTATTTCACTCTTCCTCAATTTCCTATTCTTCTATAGCGCTTGGAGTCTTCCATGAAATTCGAAAACTTGCGTGTCAATGCCAAGTTATGGCTCGCCGTGTGCTTTTTCATTACCGCCGTGTTCTCGGTGGTCGGCTTTGCCGCGTGGCGCTCGTCCACCTGGCAGGCGAAAGGTGATGTATTGACGGTGCAGAGCAATACCAAGGTCCGCGCTGCAATGCAGTGGTCGGCGCTGGCCGAAACCGTTACTGCGCGCACGCAGGCCTCGGTTCTGGCCAACATGCCGGAACTCGATGCGATCTTCAAGGAACCGAATGGTGCCGACCAGGCAAAGATTACCGAGCTGCAGAAGAGCCTCGAAGCGTTGCCGCTTGCAGACAATGAGCG
>JAEZVM010000322.1 GCA_023420795.1 Pseudomonadota bacterium | reverse complement strand
ACGAACAATATGCCGCCATCCACTTGCGGAAGATAAGGCGTGCCGATCAGGTGGGTCAGCATCGTGAGATTGCCGCCCCAGAGCGTGCCTGACACGTCGATCGCCGGATTGCCCTGCGTCTCGAACTGCACGCAGTGCGTCGGCGATGTCAGGCACTTTCGGAAATGCCGGAGCGTGAATTCGCTCGGCTCCTCACGGGAAAAATCGATGCAGACCATCGGCCCGGCGAAGCTGGCTGCCCCTGCCCGTGCCAGCAATGCCATCTGTAGAACAGTGAAGTCGCTATGCCCGACGAACAACTTGCCACTCGCTGCCAGCACATCGAGATCGAGTTGCGGCAACAGGCGGGACATGCCGTAGCCGCCGCGCAGCGCCAGCACCACCTGCACTTCGGGATCGGCCGCCGCCGCATGCAACTGCGCCGCGCGCGCCGCATCGGTGCCGCTGAAGCGTTGATGCCGGCCCGCCGCATCGTAGAAATTGCGCACCCTGCATCCCCACTCTTCCAGGCGTGCGATTGCGCATTCCACGTCCCGGTCCTTGGGGGCATAACCGCTCGGCGCAACGATCGCTACCGTAACACCGGCCAATACCTTTTCGGCTGATTCCCGAATTGCCATGCTGCTTATTCCATCTTTCGTCAACTAACCAATACCCGATATCCGTAGGCTTGTTCAGGCACTGCGCACCTGCGGATCCATCTCTCCCTTGCAGTGTGCGGCGATCAGCCCGGACAGGACATCATCCAGCGCCGGCGGGAAATCATGACCCATGCCCTCGATTTCATGCATCACCGCGCCCGGTATCAGCCGTGCCGTATCGCGCCCGCACGCGAGCGGCACCAGCGGATCGCTCGTGCCGTGAATCACCAGCGCCGGCAGCCTGATCGTGCGCAGTTGCGCTACCAGATCACCGGACGATGCGACCGCCATGACCTGACGCGCAGTGCCGCTTGCGCAGACATTGCGGCGCACGCTCTCGGTCACCCGGCGTCGCAGCAAGGATTCCGGCGTCGGATATGCAGGGCTGCCGATCACCTGGAACAGGCGCACGAAATGATCAATCACACTATTGAAATTGCGCGGATTTTCCGGCCGCGAAAACATCGCATTATGCGCGGCCAGTGTCGGCCCGGGCAGGCCCGGACGGCCACTAGTGGACATGATGGAGGTCAGCGTCAGCGCGCGATGTGCATGGCGTGCGGCGATGATCTGCGCGATCATGCCGCCCATCGACGCGCCGACGATATGCGCTTTTTCAATGCCGAGTCCATCCAGCAGGCCGACCGCATCCTTGGCCATGTCGTACAAGGTATAGCCGCTGAGCAGTGGCATGTGGAAGATCGATTTGAAGAAAGCCAGCTGCAGGTTCGGCTTGCCGAAATGGTCCATCTTGGTCGACAAGCCGCTGTCCCGATTGTCGAAGCGGATCACCCGAAATCCCTGATCGGTCAGCCCCTTGCAAAAAGCCTGCGGCCAGGAAATCAGCTGCAGTCCCAGTCCGGCGATCAGCAGAATCGGCTCGCCTTGCGGATCGCCCTGTACCTCGTACGCAAGCTTGATACCGTTGGCTTCTATGACAGGCAAATGAAAATTCCTTTTGAAATGCGCCAGTGCACGTAATTTGAACTGCCGGACGCGTCTGCGATGGTTCTTTACGGAATTGGAGCAAAGGATGTGCCGGGTCGAACCTTTGACTTCTTGCAGCCGGCCCCGTCTTTGCATCGTCTTCGGATGGCAGGAAATGTAATTCCGCCATGCCGATACGGAAAAAACTGCTTTTCCCGGCTACCTGTCGCGGAACGCGAATTCAGCCCTGCCCCGTTTCCAGCATCGAGCCGGCCGCACGCTGCACCGCGCGCCGACGTTCAGCAAAAAACGCCTTCAGCAAGCCGCCACACTCTTCCGCCAGCACGCCGCCGACGACCTCGGTGTGATGGTTCAGCTTCTCCTGCTCGAACAGATTCACGATCGAGCCGCAGGCGCCGGTCTTGGGATCGGCCGCGCCGAACACCACGCGTTTCAGCCGCGCATGCATCATCGCTCCGGCGCACATCACGCACGGCTCCAGCGTCACATACAGCTCGCAGCCGGGCAAGCGGTAATTGCCGAGAATGGTCGCCGCCGCGCGCAAGGCCATGATCTCCGCATGCGCGGTCGGATCATGCGTGCCGATCGGCTGGTTGAAGCCGGTGGCGATCACCTGGCCATCCTTCACCACCACAGCACCCACCGGCACCTCGCCCAGCGCCCAGGCATTGTGTGCCTGCGACAGCGCCTGCTGCATGTAAATGGAATCCATGGGATTCAGTCGTCAGCCGTCACTTCGGCCCAGCAGTTCGGCGTTTCGTGCAGCACCAGCTTCTGCAGGCGCAGGCCGGTGCCGTAGCGGTCGCGATAGACCGCCTTCAAAATGCCGAAAGCGGTGCGTGCGAGATTCTCGACGGTCGGGATGCTGTCGATGACAACCGTCTTGTGGCCGGGCAGGCTATCGAGAAATTCACGCACTGCCGTGTCCTTCTCGTAGGCGATGAAAGCATGGTCCCAGACATCGACCAGATGCTGCTTCGCCAGCGCCTTCACGTCGGAGAAGTCCATGATCATGCCGTTGTCGGAATTGCCTTCTTCATGGATCACCGCGCCGGTCAGCGTGATTTCCAGCGTATAGCGATGCCCATGCAGGTTGCGGCACTGGCTCTTGTGATCGGGAATCCGATGGCCGGCATCGAATTCCAGTTTGCGGGTAATCGTAATCATTTCTATGGTATTTGCAGAAGCTTGTGCGTCTGCAGGCTCAGCTTCCACTTCGGATTGTTCTTGCAGGTCTCGATCGCGAGACGGATATTGCACTCGGCGTGCGGGCCGTCCATAGCCTGCACATAGAAGTGCTCGAATTCCAGTGCTTCGTAGTCATACAGCGACTGCCCCTCCTGCGGGATCACCACCTTCAGTTCGTTGCCTTTGCGCACTTGGAGTTCGGAACCGACCTTCGGGCTCACGCAGACCCAATCGACGCCGGCCGGCACCGGCAAGGTGCCATTGGTTTCGATGGCGATTTCGAAGCCATGCCGATGCATGCTATCGATCAGCGCGGCATCCAGTTGCAGCAGCGGCTCTCCGCCGGTGAACACGACGAACTTGCTGGCGGCATATGAAGCCGGCCATAGCGAATCGATGGTCAGCGCAAGTCGCTCGGCGTCATACTTGCCACCCCGCTCGCCATCGGTGCCGACGAAATCGGTGTCACAGAATTTGCAGATCGCGCTCGCGCGATCTGATTCCCTGCCGCTCCACAGGTTGCAACCCGAGAAGCGGCAAAATACGGCCGGCCGTCCAGCATGCGTTCCTTCACCCTGCAGGGTGTAGAAAATCTCTTTGACGCTGTAGGTCATTCCCACTCGATCGTCGCCGGCGGCTTGCCGGAAATGTCATACACCACGCGATTCAAACCGCGCACTTCGTTGATGATGCGGTTGGACACTTTACCAAGCAGATCGTGCGGCAGATGCGCCCAATGCGCGGTCATGAAGTCCTGCGTCTGCACCGCGCGCAGCGCCACCACGTAGTCGTAGGTACGGCCGTCGCCCATCACGCCGACCGACTTCACCGGCAGGAAAACCGCGAACGCCTGGCTGGTCTTGTCGTACCAGGAGCGACCTTCCTCATCAACTGTTGCGCGCAACTCCTCGATGAAGATCGCATCGGCGCGGCGCAGCAGGTCTGCGTATTCCTTCTTCACTTCGCCGAGAATGCGCACGCCCAGCCCCGGTCCCGGGAACGGGTGGCGATACACCATGTCGTGCGGCAGACCGAGCGCCACGCCCAGCTCGCGCACCTCGTCCTTGAAGAGTTCGCGCAGCGGTTCCAGCAGCTTCAGGTTCAGCGTCTCTGGCAAGCCGCCGACGTTGTGGTGGCTCTTGATCGTATGCGCAGTCTTCTTGCCCTTGCCCGCACTTTCGATCACGTCCGGATAAATCGTGCCCTGTGCCAGCCACTTCGCATTCTTCAGCTTGCCGGCCTCTACCTGGAACACCTCGACGAACTCACGGCCGATGATCTTGCGCTTGGCTTCCGGGTCGGTGACACCGGCCAGTTTGCCCATGAACTGCTCGGTTGCATCGACATGAATCACTTTCACGCCGAGATTCTTGGCGAACATGTTCATCACCATCTCGCCTTCGTTCAGGCGCAGCAGGCCATGATCGACGAACACGCAGGTAAGCTGGTCGCCGATCGCGCGATGGATCAATGCTGCCGCCACGCTGCTATCGACGCCGCCAGACAGGCCGAGAATGACTTCCTCGTCGCCGACCTGCTTGCGAATCGCCTCGACTGCCTCGGCGATGTAGTCCGGCATGTTCCAGTCCGACTTGCAACCGCAGATCTCGTGCACGAAACGTCCGAGGATCGCTTTTCCCTGCAGCGTGTGCGTAACTTCAGGATGGAACTGCACCGCGTACAGCTTGCGTTCTTCGTTTGCCATCGCGGCAATCGGGCAGTTGTCGGTCGATGCCATCAGTTTGAAGCCCGGTGGCATTTCGATGATCTTGTCGCCGTGGCTCATCCACACCTTCAGCATCCCGTGCCCTTCGGCCGTGACGAAATCGCTGATGCCGTTCAGCAGCGCCGTATGGCCGCGCGCGCGCACTTCCGCATAACCAAATTCGCGCACCTTGCCACTTTCGACCTTGCCACCGAGCTGTTCCGCCATGGTCTGCATGCCGTAGCAGATGCCGAGCACCGGCACGCCCGCCTCGAACACCGCCTGCGGCGCACGCGGCGTGTCACCCTCGGTGACGGAGTTGGGCCCGCCCGACAGGATGATGCCTGCCGCGCCATAGCTGCGCACGAATTCGTCGCTCACGTCATGCGGATAGACCTCCGAAAAAACGCCCGCTTCGCGCACGCGCCGTGCGATCAGTTGCGTCACTTGGGAACCGAAATCGAGGATGAGAATTTTGGAATGCATGAAGTTCGATTGTTAAATATCAGGATAAATCTGGAGTTGCCTTTACCACCCGGTTACGGCCTGCATCCTTGGCGGCGTACAGCGCCATGTCGGCCCGGCTGATCAGTTCTTCCGTGGTCGCCGTCGGAAACACGTCCGTCGATGCAACACCGGCGCTGATGGTCAGACTCAATGCGGTGCTGCCGACCATCTCGGGCTGCGAGGCAATCGCAAGCCGCATGCGTTCGGCGACTGCCATCGCGGTTGTATGCGAAGAGCCCGGCAGAACGATCAGAAATTCTTCACCGCCGTATCGCCCCAAGGCCTCCTGCGGCCGGATGCAGGATCGCAGGCGGCTGGCCACTTTAACCAGCACCGAATCGCCTGCCGGATGGCCGTAGGTGTCGTTGATCTTCTTGAAATAATCGAGGTCAGCGACAATCAATGACAGCGGCACACCGGCCTTGTCGCAGCGAATCGCCTCGATTGTCAGGATGCGCATGATCGCCCCCCGGTTCCAGGTGCCGATCAAAGGATCGATCAGCGACTTGCGGCGCAAGTTCTTGTTCTTCTTCTGCAATTCGACCTGAAGCGCGTTCATTGAACGCAGCTCCAGTTCCCGCTCCACCAATGCGGCGAGATCAGCCA
>JAEZVM010000246.1 GCA_023420795.1 Pseudomonadota bacterium | reverse complement strand
TTGCCCGTCCAACGATCCGACTCCGTCCAGCTAGAGGTTCTTTAACCTGACTGTACTTGACCAAGGTCGGGCCGAGAGGCGCAATCGTACGCGACGTACGTTGAGCATCGTAGGCGCGAGAGTGGTCGAGTACGGTCAGGCGAGAAATGCTCTAACGCTGGCAGGTGAGCGACAGGATCACTTCCAGCCCGCCTTCTGGGTGATTTTGCAAGCGTATTGTTCCGCCCTGTTGTTCGGCGATATTGCGGGCGATGGTCAATCCAAGCCCGGTCCCTCCGGTGTCGCGCGAGCGGGAATTTTCGAGCCGGTAAAACGGCTCGAAAACCTTCTCCAGTTCGCTGTCCGCAATTCCCGGGCCGTCGTCCCTGATCCGTATAACCGCAAACGTGCCCTCGCGGGCCGCACTCACGCGGGCCGTCTTGCCATATTTGACCGCATTGTCGATCAGATTGGTCAGGCAGCGACGCAGGGCAATCGGACGGGCGACGAGGAACGCGCCTGTCTTGCCGCCGAAGCTCACGGGTTGGCCCGCGTCCGAGGCATCGGAACAGACGCTGTCGATCAGCGAATCCAGATCAAGTCGTTGTGCCGGTTCGGTCGAATCCAGGCTGCGAGCGAGATCGAGACCTTCACGCACCATGCCTTGCATTGCTGATAGGTCGCCGATCAGTTTTTCGCGCAGCTCCGTATCTCCTACTTTCTCCAGCCGCAGCCGCAAACGCGTCAGCGGCGTCTGCAGATCATGCGTGATTGCGGCCAGTATGTGGGCACGTTGCCGGATATGGTGGCGGACGCGGGCCTGCATGGCGTTAAAGGCCGCAGCCGCCTGGCGGATTTCCACAGCACCGCGCTCCGGCAACGGCGCGCGTTCGATGTCGTTGCCAAGTTCGGTTGCGGCCTGCGCGAGCTGCTTCAAGGGGCGCATGGTCATGCGTGCAACCAGCGCAGCCAATGCACCGATACTGATCAGGAACAGAATGCCGTAGGTGAAATAGTCGATGCGCGGCGCGAGCGGCGGCGGCCGTGGCGGCAGGAGGGTAAGGCGTATCGTCGAGCGATCCGGCAGCGTTATCAGCAAGGCTTCACATGTGACACGACCTTCCTGTCTTCTCGGGCGGTGCCTGCTGGTGATCCGCGAGCATTCGGCAGGGGTGGTGGCGGCTGATGCGATTTGATACTCGTCGGGGAGGCGTTCATCGAGTAGGCTTGCCAGTTCAGAACGCGTCTCCATGGCTATGTCGGCTGCGCCGGCTGTTTCGGCCCGCATCCCGATCCCGCTTACCGCTGCGAGGAAAGGGGCGCGTAAATGCGCCGGTACGGTTTCAAGCGAAAGCACGAATTGCTCGACCCTGTCCACCGCATGGAAATCGCGGAACTGCCGGATGATCCTTTGGCGTTCCCCGAAGGCGAGCCCCAGTGCCAGCACCGCACTGAGAATGACCCCGACGATGATGATCAGGAACACCCGGCTCGTCATCGATTGAAAAATCGTTTTCATTCCTTCGCCACCTGTGTGGCGAGCACATAACCCTCGTTGCGCACGGTCTTGATGATCTGGGGCGAGCGAGCATCTTCGCCCAGCTTCTGGCGCAGGCGGCTGATCTGAAGGTCGATCGAGCGGTCGAATGGGTCGGCATCCCGGCCTTGCGTCAGGTTGAGCAATTGATCCCGGCTCAGAACACGATTGGCGTGTTCAAGAAAGATCTTCAATAGGCGGAATTCGGCGCCCGACAGCGCGATAACGATTCCTTCAGGATTGATCAGATGGCGGGCGGTGAAATCCATGGTCCAGCCGGCGAAGTGCATCTGCTGCGGCTCATTTGCCTGCATGTTCGGCGGCAGCGCATGCGTGCGGCGCAGTACGCTGCGAATGCGCGCAAACAGTTCGCGCGGCTCGAACGGTTTCGGCAGATAGTCGTCGGCCCCCATCTCCAGCCCGAGAATGCGGTCCAGCGGCTCGCCGCGCGCGGTCAGCATGATGACCGGTATGTTCGAGCGCGTGCGCAGATTGCGGCATAGCGTCAGCCCGTCTTCTCCGGGGAGATTCAGATCGAGCACGATCAGGTCGATGCGCGCTTCGTCCATCGCCTTCCACATCGCCTTGCCGTCACCGGCGATCAGCGCCTTGTAGCCGTTCTTCTCCAGATATTCCGCGAGGAGCGTGCTGATTTCGCGGTCGTCGTCAACGACCAGAATATTGGCAGGATTTTCCATGGACGAATTATGGCGGGTTCGGTTATCGCGAAGTTGGCAAATTGTATCGCTGTATTTCGATCGGCCCGTCGGATACATCGCGATACAAACAGGCTTCCCGGGGATACTTGGCGCTACAACTATTCACCAACGGGACACCCGCCCGATACATTGCTGCCGCACCATGTGAACCGTGCAATACGCACCGTAAATGGATGAACTTTAGCAAAGGAACAAAGATGAGTACATTTCGCAAACGTCTGTTGATCGGCATCCTGGCTGCGGGCCTCGGCGTTGGTTCGGTTGCCGCTATTGCGGGCGGGCCGGGCTGCGGCCACATGGGTGGGTCGCATGCCTTCGGTGATCATGGCAAGGGCGGCGAGCGGATGAAGGAGTGGATGGAAAAACGCGCAGCCGAATTGCATGACAAGCTCAAGCTGAACGCCTCGCAGGAAAACGCGTGGCGCACCTATGTCGGAAAGATGAAGCCGGCGGACACGCTTGTCCGTCCTGACAGGGCGGAGCTTGCGAAGCTGTCTGCGCCAGAGCGCATGGAGAAGATGCATGCGCTGATGAAGGAGCGGGAAAAACACATGGCGGAGCGCGTGGTTGCGACGAAAGAGTTCTATGGCGTACTGACGCCGGAGCAGCAGAAGATCTTCGATGAGCAGTTTCAGCGCGGCCCCGGCCGTGGCTACATGCGCCGCTAAAACCTGCCTGTTGTAGGCTGACGTTCCTCGGCAAGGCGGTTTCGTACCGCCTTGCAATCAATAGATATCGATGCACGGGTTGTTCGTCCTTCGATAGCCTCCACTCCGGATGAATCTGCCGGGCTCATTCTGTCGCTCCCACCTTTCCTTCCTTTCATTAGCGCTTACATCCCTCAGGCATAGACACGTCCGCACCCTGGCAGTTGTCAAGCAGCCCCGGCGCTTCGTTGTATTAAAACCCCATTACTTGCGCTGTTATTGCCGATCTGGAGTACACTGCTTCGTCTTAATGTCCGCATGTCCAATCTGGCGTTTTCCGAAGGAGACGCCATCACGAACGCACCTATTCACAAAGAATCAAAAGTCATCCGAAGCCAATGAGTCCTGCCAAGATCAAAGTTCATGATTTCCTGTCTCGACTGCCGCTGTTTAACGAAGTCGCTCCTGCGGCGCTGGACAAGATCGCGGCATCGGTAACTGAATTGCATGTGCCGCGCGGCGAGATCATTTTCCGGCGCGGCGATCCCTGTCTTGGCTTCCACATCGTCATCTATGGACAGGTAAAGCTCGCCTTTACTTCGGTGGACGGCAACGAAAAAGTGGTGGAAATCATCGGCCCGGGCTTCAGCTTCGGTGAAGCGGTCATGTTCGTGGAAAAGCCGTATGTCGTAACAGCACAGGCGTTAGCCGATTCCATGCTGCTGCATGTCCCGAAGAGCGCGGTATTCGACGAACTGGAGCGGGATACGAAATTCGCCCGCAAGATGCTGGCAGGATTGAGTCGCCGGCTGCACGGCCTGATTTGCGATGTGGAGGCGTATTCGCTCAGTTCGGGCACGCAGCGCGTGATCGGTTATTTGTTGAAGTCGGATACACCGGCCGACGGCGACCAGGTAACGCTACATGTCAGCAAGACGGTGCTCGCGTCACGCCTCAATCTAACGCCCGAACACTTCTCCCGCATCCTGCACGACATGGCAGGAAAACAGATGATTCGCATCGATGGCCGCACCATCACGATTCTCGATATCGAAAAACTACGTGCCTATGAAGGGCGCTGATCCGCGGCGAACCACCGATATCAACAGTCCTTAAGCGACCGGAGCATCCTTCGGCGCTACTGCGTCTTGCGACATGCGGCGATATACACGCGCCGCCTTCACCAGGTTCAGCCATAGCCACGCCGACGACGCGGCAAATGCCAACGCGGCAAGCTGTGCCAGCCATTGCGGTTGGATCGTGCTGGCCAGCAGCAGCACGAGTGCAACCAGATGCGCACGGAACTGGTTTTCTGCCAGACGATCCGGAAGAACCTGCTTGACGTTCGGCGCTTTGGTGCAGCCGCCGGCCAGCAGGTTTTGCAGGTGGTACCACACGAGGAACGGCACAATCTTGTACAGCATGCCATTGACGACCGAGTAGCCGAAACCGACGATGAACAGGATGCCCATCGTCAGCGGATAAGTGGCGGAATTGGCGATGGCAGGGAAAAAGACGCCGGCGACCCAGAGCGTTGCGCATCCCAGCAGGCTGGCCAGGGAGGCGCACCAGAACATCGTGGTTGCGTCGGGTTTTGGGCGTTTTCGCTGCCACAGCAGATAGAAAGTCGCTGCACTGAACAGCACATAGGCGCCGACGGCAAGTGCGGCGAGCAGGAGGCTCGTGATTCCCGGACGTCGCATTGAAGCGATCGCGGCTGCCGACCACAAGGCAAGCACAAGGAAAACCGCCTTAGAGAACCATTGTGTCATCAGGCGCGGGTAGAGCGGCGTGACCTGAAACATCGGCACTACCTGATAAGCGACCCCAACCACCAGCAGGCCGACCCAGCCGAGCAACCCCCATGCGGCATGGATGTCAGTGATTTGCATCAGCGGTAATCCGAGCGGCCAGGAAAAAGCGCTTGCGGCGGTCAGGCCGAGCCCGACGGTGATGGCTAGCGAGGCGAGCGCAAACCGCACTGCCGTGAGCATGGCGCTGTCGTGATCAGAGCGCCATACGCCCCGCAGGCCTGCAAAAAGCAGCAAGGAGAATGCAAGCAGCAGCAGCGCCATTGCCAGCTTGAACAGCAGGGAAAGGTTGGAAAGGAATCCGCTAACCAGTGCAAGCGTGCCGCATATCAGCAGGCCATGCGCGGTCCCGGCAGTCAGGCGTGAATGGGGAATCTCGACGCTTGCGACAACCGGCAGCATCTGCATCAGCGCGCCGATCATGCACATCGCGAGGAAGCCGAGCGTCATCAGATGCGTGAGCGCCAGCGTGATTGGCGACCAGCGCGATACCAGGGCGCTTGGCCCATGCCACAGAAGCAGCAGCGCGGCAGCCAGTGCGAACAGTGGCGCGGTCAGAAAAAAACGCAGTGGCACCGATAATGGGGGCGTCTGCTCGAACGATAGAACGCGCTGCATCAGGTCTCGGCTTTTTCCCAGATCAGGACTTCATACAGATAGTCATCGCGACAGCGGGTCTGGTAGGCGTAGCCGTTTCTCTGCAGGATCTGGTAGAGCGGAATCGGCTCCCGGCCGATGATCATGCGCAGGCGCCGGCCGGGTTCCAGATGCGACAGCGCGTCCAAAACCCGTTCCAGCGGCTCCGGCGGCTCCAGGCCGCAGACATCGAGAATGATGTCGTTGTCGTCGTTCTGGCTCATGCTGCTGCGTCGGTCCCGCTCATGGTCTTGATGATTTCATCCTGACGGCCTGCCAGTACCCGGTCGGTCATCACATAGAGAATGCTCTCTTCCTTCATGTTGTGCTGCTGCATCATCGTATTCAGGGTCTCGGAGTATCCCAGAAAATCATCGGTGCTGCACCGCTTTGCGCTGTCCTGAAGCATTTCTAGAATAGAGCGCATTTGCTGGTGCTCCATGCGCATTACATTCGTTGGGCCTTGAGTGCTGCCGGTCACATTCTCAAATTCGGGAAAGAGGACTTTTTCTTCCATCCCAAAATGCCGCTCCAGCGCTGTAATAAATTCCTTGAGGTTTGCCTGCGCTTCTTCCCACTTGTTTTGGCTCGCATTGGTTTCCGCGCTGGCGAACAGGTCGTCGCAGCGCTTGTGGTCGCCGCTCAAGTATTCAGTGATGCTGGTCATGAACTACCTTTCTTGCATGAATTGATGCGCATTGTCACATTGCGGCAAATTAGGTTTCCTTAACGCATATTAAGGATTTCAGTGCTACGACTGAATTAACCTAAAGATAACTGTGCGTGAGGCACGGTGCCCCTGTAGTCGGCATTCAGTCCGAATTGCTTGATTGAGATCAAACAAATTGCATGTAGCATTTGCTACATTCGAACGTTTTTTAATGAAAATCGGAAGGACTGTTGTGCTGGAGACTGCTTTTAAACCACTTATAGTCAAGGGCAAGTCCTTGCTTCCGATTGTGCAGGGCGGGATGGGTGTCGGCGTTTCCGCCCATCGCCTGGCCGGAACCGTGGCCCGGCTGGGCGGCATGGGTACGATTTCCAGCGTCGATCTGCGCCGCCATCACGCAGACCTGATGGCGCAGACCGGCAAGTCGCGTAACAAGGCGCTGATCGATCGCGCCAACCTGATTGCGCTTGATCGCGAGATCAAGGCGGCCAAGGCGCTTGCTGACGGCATCGGCATGGTCGCGGTAAACATCATGCGGGCTGTCGCCGAGTATGCGAACTACGTGAAGCAGGCATGCGAAAGCGGGATCGAAGCGGTGGTGGTCGGTGCCGGCCTGCCGCTGGACCTGCCTGAACTGACTACCGAACATCCGAACGTTGCCCTGGTTCCGATTCTCTCCGACGTGCGCGGCATTGCGCTGATCATGAAGAAGTGGATGCGCAAGAACCGTCTGCCGGATGCGATCGTCATCGAAAACCCGCGCTTTGCAGCCGGCCACCTCGGCGCGGCGAAGCCTGAAGATGTAAATAATCCGAATTTCGCATTCCCGGCAGTGCTGGAAGGCACGATGGAGTTGTTCAAGGAGCTCGGCATCGAGCGCGAGCGGATCCCGCTGATTACTGCTGGCGGCGTCCATACCCATGAACAGGTGCGCGAACTGATCGGGATGGGGGCGAGCGCGGTCCAGCTGGGTACCGCATTTGCCGTTACCGAGGAGGGCGATGCCCACATCAATTTCAAGAAGGTGCTGGCCGAGGCGAAGCCGGAAGACATCGTTACTTTCATGAGCGTGGCAGGCCTTCCGGCGCGCGGAGTGCGTACGCCCTGGCTCGCAAACTATCTTGAAAAGGAAGAAAAGCTGCAGCGCAAGGCTGGAAAGAAGCCATGCACTGTCGGTTTCGACTGCTTGGCGCAGTGCGGCCTGCGCGACGGCATCGCGAAGGCTGGTCAGTTCTGCATCGATACTCAGCTCGCATTCGCGATGAATGGGGATGTCAAGCGGGGGCTGTTCTTCCGTGGTTCCGAGAAGCTGCCTTTTGGTAGCGAGATCCGGTCGGTAAAGGAATTGATCGAATATCTGCTGAATGGCGTGCGCCCCGCAAAGGCTGCGGGCAGCTTGCTGTCTTCGCCGGCAGCCGTCGCAGCAGCGTGAATCCCAATGAAGCAAGCATGACAACGACCTCGATTAATAGTTTCTCCAGCAAGAACGTGGTAACAGATTCAAATTCCCGGATGGAGCTGGTTTGCCCGGCAGGTAGCCTGCCGGCGCTGAAATCCGCCATCGACAACGGCGCGGACTGTGTTTATCTCGGATTCCGCGACGCGACCAATGCCCGCAATTTCGCCGGCTTGAACTTCGACGACAAGGCGATTGCCGAAGGCATCCAGTATGCGCATGGCAAAGGCAGAAAAGTGTTGCTGGCGCTGAACACCTATCCTCAGGCCGAGAATTGGGCGCCGTGGCGCACCGCAATCGATCGGGCTGGACAGGCAGGTATCGACGCGATCATTCTCGCCGATCCGGCACTGATGCAGTATGCGGCGGAAAAGTACCCGCATATGCGCCTGCATCTGTCGGTGCAGGGGTCTGCAACCAATTACGAGGCCATCAATTTCTATCGCGAGCGCTTCGGTATCCAGCGCGCAGTGTTGCCGCGTGTGCTGTCGTTGGAGCAGGTCGAGCACGTCACCAAGAATACGCCGGTGGAAATCGAGGTTTTCGGTTTCGGAAGCCTGTGCGTCATGGTCGAAGGGCGCTGCGCATTGTCGTCGTATGTGACCGGCGAAGCGCCGAACACGCACGGCGTATGTTCGCCGGCCAAGGCAGTGCGCTGGCAGCAGACGCCCAAGGGGCTGGAATCCCGCCTCAATGGCGTGCTGATTGATCGCTACGAGGATGGTGAAAACGCCGGTTATCCGACCCTGTGCAAGGGGCGTTTCGACGTCAACGAAGAGAACTATTACGCGATCGAGGAGCCGACCAGCCTGAATACGCTGGAGTTGCTGCCGCAACTGATGGCGATGGGCGTAAAGGCGATCAAGATCGAAGGGCGTCAGCGCAGCCCGGCCTACGTTGCGCAGGTTACCAAGGTCTGGCGCGAGGCTATCGACAATGCCGTCGATAGCTCGCAACGCTATTCCGTCAAACCGGCCTGGATGACGGAGCTGAACAAGGTCGCCGAAGGCCAGCAGCACACGTTGGGCGCCTATCACCGGCCTTGGAAATAAGCGCCGAAACACTCATTTTGTTGGAGATTCATTTTGAAGCTGGCACTGGGGCCTATTCTTTATTTCTGGCCGCGCGAAACGGTATTTGAGTTTTACCAGACCATTGCCAATACGCCGGTCGATATCGTTTATCTCGGCGAAGCGGTTTGCTCACGCCGGCGCGAACTGCGTCTGGCTGACTGGATGGACATCGCTGACATGCTGGCTGCGGCCGGCAAGGAAGTCGAGCTTTCGACGCAGGCGCTGCTCGAATCCAAGACCGACATATCGACGCTGCACCGGATCACAGAGAACGGCCGTTTCGGCGTCGAGGCGAACGACATGGGGGCAGTGCATTGCCTGGCTAGCAAGATGCCGTTTACTGCCGGCCCGCATCTGAACATCTTCAATCCGCCGACGCTGCAGTTCATGGCTGATACCGGGGCGCGGCGGTGGGTCATGCCGCTCGAAATGAGCCGGGACAGCCTGGTGCACATGCAGAAGGAGCGCCCGGCGTGCGTCGAGACGGAAGTGTTCGCATATGGCCGTATGCCGTTAGCGTTTTCCGCTCGCTGCTTCACCGCGCGGCACCATAATCTGCCGAAGGACGACTGCCAGTTCCGATGCATGGAATATCCGGATGGTTTGTCACTGAAGACACGCGAAGGCCAGCACTTCCTGACGCTGAACGGCATCCAGACGCAGTCGGCGCTGGTGTACAACCTGGTCAGCGAACTGGATTCGATGCGTGAACTTGGTGTCGATATCGTCCGCATCAGCCCGCAGGCGCAGCATACCGATCGCATCATTGCATTGTTCCGGGATGTGGTTGACCAGAAGATCTCTGCAGCGGACGCGATGAAGCAGATGGAGCCGCTGATGCCGGATCAGCCATGCAACGGCTACTGGCACGGCAAGCCCGGTCTCGACCGGATGGTCGCGTAGCAGCCCTATCCCATAGCCTTATCTGATTCATCAAAAGGATTGTCATGAGCCAAAGCCGTTTTCTGCTGCCCGAGCCGGTCGGCAAACTCTTGTCTCTGTTGCCGGTTTATCCAGGCTCGCTGCTCTTTGCAACCGGCCTGAATCTCGCACTCAGCGCCAGTCTGCCGGAAGATGTGCAGCAATCCCTGAGCGGTAAAAAGTTGCGTATCAAGGTTACCGATGCGCGGCTGTCGTTCGATTTCCGATGGAGCAACGGTCGCTTCGCTGCATCCAGCAGCCCGGGTGAGCCGGATCTGACCATCAGCGCCAGCGCGCATGATTTCCTGCTGCTTGCACGGCGCCAGGAAGACCCGGATACCCTGTTCTTCAGCCGTCGGCTGTCGATGGAAGGAGATACTGAACTGGGCCTGCTGGTGAAGAATACGCTGGACGCAATTGAGCTGCCTGTTTTCGAGCTTGGGAAGCTTGCGCCGGCGCGCGTGCTCGGGCGAATCAAGTCTGGAGGCGGCAAATAGCAATCACAGTGAGAGCGCCAATGAGCGCTCTCCAGCCGGAAGCGGCCCGAGTGTTGTAAAAGAGGCCATGAATTGCGTGGGCTTATCCGATGCCGCTGTTGTCTTAGAGCTATTTATTTCGTGGTCGGGTGCATGGAGCCGGATAACGCCTGATGCGTAATTGGTGTGCATTCCATCTTGCTTTCTTGATCTAGGCATCAGATCCGTTGCCGTTTCCTTTCGGACTGCCATGCCAGTCCGGTCCATAGATTTCCTCAGTCTTTCCCGCCTTCTCAATCCTGGCGCGTTAGTCCACATGAGCGTATTTCTGGGCGCTATACGCTCTTTCCGAAAAAGTTGATCTGTATCATTTTTTTTCTGAGGCTCCAGTTTGAGAATGCGCAGGGTGTTAAAAAGGGTGCGGCAATTTGTCGCACGCATATTTTGATAACAGTCCTTGCTGGAGAGAATCTAAATGGACAAAGGTAAAAAAACTCAGGTCGCTCAAGACGCACCGCAGGTTGAGAACCGTCGGCGTTTCCTTGGAAAAAGTGCATTGTTGGGTCTGGCAGGCGCGGGCGTGTCGCTGGGTCTGACTGGCTGCAAGGAAGAAGTCAAGGCGCAGCAGACAGGCGCTCCGGCAGCGGCATCTGCCGGAAAAGCGGCTGCTGGCGATCACGTGGCACCTGGCCAGTTGGACGAGTATTATCACTTCTCCAGCGCCGGCCACAATGCCGAAGTGCGCATTATTGGCGTACCGTCCGGCCGCGAATTGCGCCGCATCCCGGTGTTCAATATTGACCCGATGGTTGGCTGGGGCATCACCAACGAATCCAAGGCCATTATGGGTACGAAGCCCGATGGCAGCCTGAAGTACACGACTGGCGACACCCACCACGTCCATGGCAGCTACAAGGATGGTACGTATGACGGCCGCTGGCTGTTCGTCAACGACAAGATTCACTCCCGTATTGCGCGTATCCGCATGGATACGATGGAAGTCGATAAGATCACTGAACTGCCGAACGTGATGGGCTTCCACGGCATTTTCCCGGACAAGTGCGATCCGGTCGATCCGAAGATCAACTACACCACCCGCGTTTTCTGCGGTGCCGAGTTCCATATTCCGCTGCCGAACGATGGCCGCGACCTGGATGACCCGAGCAAGTGGGGCGGACTGTTCAGCTGCGTCGATGCAGAAACCATGGAAGTTCGCTGGCAGCTCCGCGTCGATGGCAACATGGACTTGGTTGCAACTTCGTACGACGGCAAGCTGGTTGCGACCAACCAGTACAACGTCGAAAACGCTGCTGATCTGGCCGGCATGATGTCGTCTGAGCACGATGCATGCTTGTTCGTGAACGTCGCTCGTGTCGAGCAGATGATCAAGGACGGCAAGTTCACCACCATCGGCAGCTCCAAGGTGCCGGTTGTTGATGGCCGCAAGGCAGCCAACCAGGATCCGAAGACCTCGCTGACCTGCTACGTTCCGGTCGGTAAGAACCCGCACGGCGTCAACATTTCGCCGGATGGCAAATACTTCGTTTGCTCCGGTAAGCTGTCGCCGACCGCAACCGTGATTGCAACTGAACTGGTTCACAAGTGGTTTGCAGGCGAACTGCCGAAGGAGCGCGATGCTGTTGTCGCCGAGCCGGAAATCGGTCTGGGCCCTCTGCATACCGGCTTCGACGGTCGTGGCAATGCTTATACCTCGCTGTTCCTCGACAGCCAGCTCGTCAAGTGGAATGTTGAAAAGGCAATCGCACACTTCAAGGGCGACAAGAACGCGAAGTTCATCGTTGACCGTATCGACGTTCACTACCAGCCGGGCCATGGCTTTGCCTCGATGGGCGAAACCAAGGAAGCCGATGGCAAGTACTTCAACTCGGGTAACAAGTTCTCGAAGGACCGCTTCCTGCCGGTCGGCCCGCTGCATCCGGAAACGGAACAGCTGATCGATATCAGCGGCGAGAAGATGCGCCTGATCGCGGACCACACCGCCTATCCGGAACCGCACGACGGCATCATCGTACGCCGTGACGTGGTCAAGACCCGCCCGATCTACAACATGGACGAGTTCCCGAACGCGGTGAAGACGCCGGAGCAGGTCGGCATCGAGCGCAAGGGCAACAAGGTCCATATCCGCATGATGTCGCAGGCACCGAACTTCAGCCTCCCGGTCATCAAGATCAAGAAGGGCGACGAAGTCACTCTGACGCTGACCAACCACGACAAGGTTGAGGATCTGGCACACGGTTGCGCGATTCCGACGTACAACATCAACTTTATCGTGAACCCGCAGGAAACCAAGTCGGTTACCTTCAAGGCCGACAGGGCAGGTGCGTACTGGATTTACTGCACCCACTTCTGTCACGCGCTGCACCTTGAAATGCGCAGCCGCCTCCTGATCGAAGGCTAAGCTGTGATGCCACGGGATGCAACCGCATCCCGTGGTAGAGGTACTGTTTTCACAGTGCCGACTTCCATCAATCCCCTGCGGGCTGCATGGCGTACACCATGTAGTGTTCAGGGCGACTGCACAGGCAGACCACCAGGTCTGCCTATGTTTCAGAGTTCATTCCATAGATACTCCCGAACGCGGCCGATATTTATGAAATGAGCTCATATAACCTATTCGGCTTCCAAAAACCTTGATCGATCTTATGGTAATTCTTGCCACATGGAACTAAAATCGCGCGGTTTGGTCAGGAAAAGGAGAAGAAGGTTCAGGTTCCGGAAGGACTTTCAACAGGTCTTATGACACACATTCATTACTCCGCTCATCTGCTGTTCCGCTTGCTGGCATTGATTGCCACTTCCCTCAGTCTGATGCTCGCGCCGCAATGGGCGCAGGCTTCAATGTACGACTCCACCCTGACCGCCGAAGCACTGGCTGGTCCCGATCTCTGTGCGCTTGCTCCCTGTGCCGATGTCATGCCGGGCGCGAAGCAGTTCTCGAAGCGCAAAGGCATGCCGCCCTATGTCGAGGCCTATACGAGCGAGAACGGCCAGGACCGCCTGGTCGGATATGTATTCCTTTCCACCGATATCGTCGATATCCCCGCCTATTCGGGCAAGCCGGTCATCACGCTGATCGGCATGGACACGCACGGTGTCATTACCGGCGTACGCATCCTCAAGCATTCCGAGCCGATTCTTCTGGCGGGCATCCCGGAATCGACGCTGGTCGAGTTTATCAAGCAGTACGTCGGCAAGTCTGCCGATGCGAAGCTGGAGATCGGACAGGGCCAGGGAAAGGGTGGCGAAATCAGTCTGGATGGCGTGAGCGGAGCGACCGTTACCGTGATCGCCGAGAACCAGGTGATCATGCGCAGCGCGTATGCGATTGCTGCTCAGGTTGGCATCATCAAGAGCGTGCCGAAACCTCCGGCGCGCTTTACACAGCTGGATGAAAAATTGAGTTGGGAAGCGCTGCTGAAGGAAGGCAGCGTCCGGCTTCTGCGGGTCAAGCCAGAAGAAGTGGGTGTTCCCGATAATGGCCAGCCTTACATCGATCTGTATTTCGGTTATCTCAACGTCCCGAGTATTGGCAAGAGTGTGCTGGGCGAATACGGTTATCAACGCTTGATGAAGGATCTGAAGCCGAACGACCATGCGATCTTCATGGTTGCCAACGGTCAGGCATCCTTCAAGGGCTCGGGCTTTGTGCGCGGCGGCATTTACGATCGTGTCCAGATCAAGCAGGATCCGGATTCGTTTACCTTCCGCGATACCGATTACCTGAATCTCTATCATCTGGAACCGAAGGATGCGCCGACGTTCAATGAAACCGGCATCTTCATCATCCGCTCGACTACGTTCAATCCGGCCTGGCCTTGGGACCTGACGTTCCTCGCGAACAAGATCGTCTCGCAGAACGGTACCCGGGTCTTTACCCGCTTCGATCAGGAGTACTGGCTGCCGGCTCGCTATCTGGAAGGCGGCCGTCCGCATGTCGAACGCCCAGACCCCGCATGGATGAAGGTCTGGAAGGGCCGCAAGCTTGAAATCGTCCTGTTCTCGCTGATCCTCGCAGCCAGCGCGGTGCTGTACGCGATGCGCGACCGTCTGGTGCGTGCGTCGAACCGCAAGAGCAAACCGTGGATTACGATTCCGCGCACGCTGCTGTGGATCGCCAGCGTCGGCTTCATCGGCTTCTATCTGAAGGCGCAGCCGAGTATCACGCAGATCATGACCTGGTTCCACTCGTTGATCCATCAGTGGAAGTGGGAGCTGTTCCTGTCCGATCCGTTCATCTTCATCTTCTGGTGGTTCATCCTGATCACCGTGATCTTCTGGGGCCGCGGCCTGTTCTGCGGCTGGATCTGCCCGTTCGGCTCGCTGCAGCATCTGGCATACAAGCTCGGTGAAGTGATTGGCCTGAAGCGCTTCCAGAGCCTGTTGTCGAAGAAGCTGCATGACAAGCTGAAGTGGGTCAAGTACGTGGTATTCGCGGTACTGCTCGGCGTGTCCTTCTACTCAATGGAAATGGCGGAAACGCTGGCAGAGATCGAGCCGTTCAAGACCACTTTCCTCGTCGGCGTGTGGAATCGTTCGTGGCCATTCGTGCTGTTCGTGATGGCGATCCTTGGTATCTCGATTCTGAGCGAGCGGCCGTATTGTAAGTATGTCTGCCCGTTGGGCGCCGGCCTGGCGATTCCAACCAAGTTCCGCCTGTTCGGCCTGAAGCGCAAGAGTGAATGCGAGACCTGCCATGCATGCGCGGCCGGTTGCGGTTCGCATGCGATCGATGCGCAGGGCAAAATCGACCAGAAGGAATGCCTGCTGTGCCTGGACTGCATGGTGATGTACTACGACGATCATGCCTGCCCGCCGTTGGTGAAAGAGCGGAAGAACCGCGAGAAGAACGGCCTGCCGCTGACGCCGATCGATGCCAAGGGTTATTTCATCCCGCTGGCAAGCGTGAAGCGCAATCTGGCGGAAAAGACCGCGGAGCTCGCGGAGAAGGCGTCAAATTGAAGCCTGTGCAGAACAGGGAATGCAGCGTGCGTCGTGCATGCCACTCCAGCGTCGGCTGCGATAGGGGCGTGCATGGCCCGCCCTGCATGTGCTGATTCATGCAAGAGGCAATAAGGAAAATGCAGTGAAGAGAGTAATACCGTTGGCCTTCATGATCGCGCTGGCCGGCTTTCTCGGTTTGACCGGCAGCGCGGCCCGAAGCGCAGTGCTGACGGTCCAGCAGGGGCAGTCAATCGCGGCGGCGATCCGTGCTGCCAGTCCTGGAGACACGATACGGGTGCAACGCGGCGACTATGCGGAACGCCTGCTGATCGACAAGCCGCTCACCCTGGTAGGAATCGACCGTCCGACCATTCGCGGCCAGTTCGCCGATGATGTGATCCGCGTGCGTGCGAAGGACGTCACCATCAAGGGCCTCATCGTGCGCGATAGTGGCATCGACCAGACTGCGCAGAATTCCGGCATCTATTTCGAACCAGGCTCCGACCGGGCAAGCGTGCAGGATTGCGACGTTGTGTTCAACCTGTTCGGCATCTGGTTGGAAGACCTGAAGGATGCAACCGTGATCCGCAATGTCATCACCGGCAGGCGCGATCTGTTGTCGGCCGCTCGCGGCAACGGTGTGCAGGTATACAACGTGAAGGGCGTGCAGGTCCTCGATAACAACATCAGCTACGCCCGTGACGGCATCTATGTCGATGTGTCACGCGATGCGATCTTCAAGGGCAATAAAATCCATCACTTGCGTTACGGCACCCACTACATGAACACCAATCACAGTACGTGGGAAAACAACGAAACCTATCTCAATCGTGGCGGCCTGGCGCTGATGGAAGTACGCAGTCTGACCATACGGAACAACCATGCCTGGGGCAATAGCGATCACGGCATCATGCTGCGCACAATCCAGGATTCCATCGTCGAGAACAACATCGTCGCCGGCAATGCACGCGGGTTTTTCATTTACGATGCTGAATACAACGAGCTAAGCAAGAACTTGGTGATCGGTAATCAGGTCGGAGCGCATGTGTCGGCCGGATCGTCCAACAACAAGGTCGATGGCAACGACTTCATCGATAACCGCGAGCAGGTCAAGTTCGTCGCATCTCGCGACGTCGTGTGGGGTAAATCGCAGGGCAATTACTGGAGCAACTATAGCGGCTGGGACCAGAATGGCGATGGACGCGGCGACGTGCCGTATGAAGCCAATGACGTGGTCGATCGGCTGAACTGGCAGTACCCACTGCTCAAGCTGCTGCTGTCGAGCCCATCAATACAGACATTGCGCTTCGTGGCCCAGCAATTTCCGCTGCTGCGCGCGCCCAGTATCGTGGACAAGCAGCCACGCATGCGCCCCTGGAATCAGAATTGGAGAAAGTGGAGTGACAAGCAATCCAATACAGGTGACTGATGTCACTAAACGCTTTGGCGATGTGCAGGCGCTTGACGGCGTCAGCCTGACGGTCGGACGCGGCGAGATGTTCGGCCTGATCGGTCATAACGGCGCCGGCAAAAGCACCTTGTTCAAGCTGATGCTCGGTCTGATGCCGCCTTCTGGCGGGGAAATCCGCATTCATGGCGCGCTGACCAGCGGACGCGACTTTCGCCAGGCCCGGCGGCGCATCGGCTATCTGCCTGAGAGTTTCGTCACCTACGACAACCTGACCGGCCTGGAAGTGCTGCAACTGTTCGCGGATCTGAAGCAGGTGCCGCGCGCTGAATGCGGCGCGATCCTCGAACGTGTCGGCCTGTCGCATGCGGCCGGACGGCGAGTGCGCGGCTATTCGAAGGGTATGCGTCAACGCCTAGGCTTCGCGCAGGTCTTGCTCGGCAATCCCGACCTGATCTTCCTCGACGAGCCGACCAATGGTCTCGACCCGGAAGGCATCCATGATTTTTATCGCATCCTGCGCGAAGTCAAGAGCCAAGGGGCAACCATCATCATCACCTCGCACATCTTGGCTGAAATCCAGGAGCGGGTGGACCGGCTGGTCATCCTCAATTCCGGCCGTATCGCCGCGCAAGGCACGCTGTCACAACTGCGTGCGCAGATGGTGCTGCCTTCGGTGATCGAGCTGGGGCTGCATCCCGGACAAGGGCAGCGGATACAAGGCGCTCTGACGCAGGTGCCGGGACTTGAAATGGAATTCGGCGAGGATAGGGCACGTATCGCCTGCCCGCAGGGCCACAAGCTCGCAGTGCTCGGCATCGTGTCCGGCCTGGCGGATGCGGTGCACGACATTGTGGTGCATGAACCGTCGTTGGAGGATCTGTTCCTGGGTTACGGAGGCGGAAATGTTTAGAGGCATAGAACTGTCCCAAGTGCGCATCATCGCCGGCAAGGAATTCCGCGATCGCATCCGCAATCTCTGGGTACTGGCGGTAGCGGTGATCTTTTCATTGTTCGCACTGGCGATCGCCTATTTCGGTTCGGCGCAGCAGGGATCGGTCGGTTTTCGCGGTATCGACGTAACCATCGCCAGCCTGGTGAGTCTGGTGATCTATCTGGTGCCGCTGATTGCGCTGATCCTAGGCTATGACGCGATTGTCGGAGAGCGGGAACGCGGGTCGATGGAGCTGCTGATCTCGATGCCGATTACCCGCTTCGAGATCTTACTGGGCAAATATGTCGGCCTTTCTGCAGCGCTGGCGTGCTCCACCGTGATCGGTTTCGGTGCCGGCCTGCTTCCGATGGCGGGACAGCTCGGCATGAACGATCTGTACCACTATCTCGGCTTCGTGCTGACCGCCATTCTGATGGGAATGGCTTTTCTCAGCCTGTCGGTGCTGGTGTCGGTGCTGGCGTCGGACCGTATGCGTGCAAGCGGCCTTGCGATCGCACTCTGGTTCTTCTTCGTATTGATTTTCGACCTGCTGCTGACAGGGGCGCTGGTAGTAAGCCAGGGTAGCCTGAGCAGCGGCGTGTTTGGCACCTTGCTGATGCTGAATCCGGCCGATGTGTTCCGTCTGCTCAATATCTTCAGCTCCGAGCAGGTGCAGACCATGTACGGCCTCGCCACGGTGATGCCCGAGCATCTCACTGATCCGGTAGTGCTGACATCCATCATGCTGGCCTGGATTGCAGTGCCGTTCTTGATTGCCAATTGGAGATTCAAATGAGAACAACAACTCTCGCAAAGAGACTGGGGAGCGGGCTTGCCCTGCTGGTATTGGTGGCAGCCTGCAGCAAGACGGTTCAAAATGCCGGCCCGCTGGAGCCGGGAAGCGATACTTCCTGCGCGCTTGACGGCATGATTCTCAAAGATTATCCGGGGCCCAAGGCACAGATTCATTACGCCGAAGGTGCGCCTGAATTCTTCTG
>JAEZVM010000111.1 GCA_023420795.1 Pseudomonadota bacterium | reverse complement strand
CCTGTTGCGCCCGCAACACATCCTGGCGCAAGGGCATGCCGGCGGCAAGTGAAAGCGACATGGTGCGGCCGACCGCTTGTGAGGCGTCGGTGATGACCCCGGCAGGTAGTGCAGTCAAATCGCCCTTCATCTTCGTAAGATCGCTGGGGCTGATGCTCTGTCCCTGTGTCAGCGGCACGGCTGTCGCAACGTACTCGCCTTGTACGCGTACAGTCGCCGATACATAGATAGTCCATGAAGTAGGTGCGGTACAGCGCACGCCAACCGAGGTTTTTCCCCATGCGCGACTGCCGGGTGGGAAGAATGCTTCCGGGGTGGGACAGGCTGCCAGATTCAGACGCGGATCGATCGAGCCGACCGCGATGCTGACGCTTCCTGGCAGGCCGGCTGCTTGAGCATGCAGGAATTGCTGGACGGTCTGGCGCAGTGCCGCATGCTGCTGACGTGAGCCTGCTTCCTGCGCGGTAGCCTGGTGCCAAATCGGCAACATCAGCAAAAGAAGGAGGGCTTTGTAATAGCGAGTCATGATGACCGGTGAATTGGTACCTCCGCCATCTTACGGGGCAGGCGGTCTCGCAAATGGCCGAATAGGGCCGGAATTTATGTTCTTATTGTGTGATCGGCTTGATTTACCGGTCCGTATTATCGACCGTACACAAATCTACCATTGGCGTGAGTGTCACTATTTTGTTGAGGTGACGACTCTGGCCGATGCCCTCGGAGATTGTAATGGCTGGAAAACTGGACGACACCCTGCGCTTTCATGAAACCGCGCTCAGTCTGCGCGCGCAGCGCCAGCAGTTGCTGGCATCGAATATCGCCAATGCGGATACGCCCAACTACAAGGCGCGGGACGTGGATTTCAGCAAGGCGCTGCAGGGGGCTCTGGCCCGCAACGGCGCGCCGGCGGAACCGATGGCGCGGACTGCGCCGGCTCATCTCGCGCCGCAGGGGAAGGTCACCATCGGCGGTCTGGAGCCGCAGTATCGGACCACGGTGCAGGGTAGCGTGGATGGCAATACCGTCGATATGGATGTGGAGCGTAATCAGTTCACCGACAACGCGATTCGGTACGAAGCCAGTCTTACGATGATCAACGGGCAGATCAAGAAGCTGCTGACAGCAATCCAGGGGCAATAATCATGTCGCTATTTAATATCTTCAACGTGGCCGGTTCCGCAATGAGTGCGCAGGGCCAGCGCCTTAACGTCGTTTCGAGCAACATTGCCAATGCTGACAGCACCACCAGCGCCGACGGCCGCACCTACCGTGCGAAGCAGGTGATGTTCGAGGCCGTGCCGGTTTCTGGAACGGCCTCCACCGGCGTCAAGGTGCGACAGGTGGTCGAGGACGCATCGCCGCTGAAGATGGTTTACAACCCGAAGCATCCGCAGGCAGATGAAACCGGTCATGTCGCGATGCCGAACGTGAACGTCGTCGAGGAAATGGTCAACATGATTTCCGCCTCGCGCTCGTACCAGACCAATGCGGAGACGATGAACACGGCGAAGAACATGCTGTTGAAGACGCTGGCTATCGGCCAGTAATAAGAAAGAGGATAGGCGATGAGCACGACGATCCAGGATAACGGCATGTCCACGCTGATGGACAGAATGAATCCGAAAAAGAGTACGACAAGCAAGTCGGCAGTGGAAGAGACGCAAGATCGCTTCATGAAGCTGCTGGTGACGCAAATGAAGAATCAGGATCCGATGAATCCGCTCGACAATGCGCAGGTAACCAGCCAGTTCGCACAACTGTCCACTGTGACCGGTATCGACAAACTCAACGATACGCTGGCAAACCTGATGGGTAGCTACCAGACCAGTCAGACCTTGCAGGCAGCCAGCATGATCGGGCATGGCGTTCTTGCTCCCGGTTCCAGCATTGATCTGCTCAAGAGCAGCGCGCTGATGGGAGTGGAGCTGTCTGGCGAAGCCGATAAAGTCAGCGTAACCATTCGGGATGCTAAAGGCGTCGAGGTTAATACGGTTGAACTGGGTCCGCAGCAAGCCGGCTCACTTCCGATAACCTGGGACGGCAAGGCGAAGGATGGAAGCACTGCACCTGACGGTAAATATACGTTTACAGTCAGTGCGACGCGCAATGGCGCCGAAGTGAAGACGACGGCGCTGCAATTCGGCCTGGTCGAGACCGTATCGACCGACGCCAAGGGCATCAAGCTCAATACCAGCGGCCTGGGGGCGCTGAACCTGGCCGACGTCCGGCAAATTCTTTAATCAATCTTTGATCCAACAGCAAGGCACCAAGGGAGAACGATATGGCTTTTCAACAGGGTTTGAGTGGTTTGAATGCGGCATCAAAGACCATGGAAACGATTGGCAACAACGTTGCTAACGCCGGCACTGTCGGCTTCAAAAGATCTCAGGCACAGTTCGCCGACGTATATGCAAGCTCGCTGATGGGCAGCGGCGCATCTCCGATTGGTATCGGCACCAGGCTGGCGCGCGTCTCCCAGCAGTTCACGCAGATGAATATATCGGGTACAAATAATCCGCTCGATATCGCGATCAATGGCGACGGGTTTTTCCGGATGAGCAGCGGAGGCGCTATCACCTATACGCGCAACGGCCAGTTTCAGTTGAACAAGAACGGCAATATCGAGAACGCCAATGGGGCCCTGTTGACAGGGTACCCGGTCGGACCCAATGGCCAGATTTCGAACGGTGCTCCGGTAGAGTTGCGGATCGACAATACAGCGCTTGAACCACAGAGAACCAGAAGCTACGACGTACGCATGAATCTTGATTCCGGCGAGCTTCCTCTCAATCCGGGGCCGGGCGGCGTGGCTCCAACGCCATTTGATCCTAATAATGACGCCTCATACCATGGCCGAACCTCAGTTGGTATCTATGACAGCTTGGGTAATCCGCACACGCTATCGACGTTCTACAGGAATGTCGGCGACGGAGCCGGCGGTGCTCCAGCACTCGGGACAGGTAATACTTGGCAAGTATTTGTAACTCTCGATGGTAACCAGCTTAACGGGACGCCGGCAGTGCCTGGCATGGCTGCTTTCACGACTATCACTTTTGATCAAAGTGGGATTCCGAGTGCTGCGCTGCTGCCGGTGAATGCATCGTTCGTCTTAAATAATGGTGCTGTAACGCCACAAACCGTTGCAATCAATTTTGCGGGTACTACGCAGTTTCGAATGGAAACGGCTGAACAAGGTGAGCCGCGTCAAGACGGTTATGCCGCAGGCAGCCTGGTTTCTTTCGATATCGGAAAGGACGGCAGCATTGTCGGCAGTTACACCAATGGTCAAACGAATTTGCTGGGCCAAGTTGCGCTAGCCAGTTTTGCTAATCCGAACGGACTCACGCCTCAGGGCGACAATGCCTGGGTTGAAACATCGTTGTCCGGCCCACCACTGGTCGGCGCGCCTGGCGTCAGCGGATTAGGGTTGGTCCAGTCGTCCGCAGTGGAAGAGTCGAATGTCGATCTGACCGCTGAACTGGTCGCGATGATCACCGCACAGCGCATCTATCAGGCCAACGCGCAGACGATCAAGACCGAAGACCAGGTTATGCAGACGCTGGTCAACCTGAGATAAAGATCTAACGCATGAGCTGATCGCGGCGCCCGCCGGTCGTACAAGGCGGCGCGCACGATCACGAAGGGAGCAAGATGGACCGCCTGATATACACCGCCATGACCGGCGCCAAGCATATCCTGGAGCAGCAGGCGACGACCTCGCACAACCTGGCAAATGCGACTACGACCGGCTTCCGGGCGCAACTCGATTCATTCCGTGCCGTGCCGGTTGTCGGGGAGGGCTTGCCGACACGGACCTTCGTGGTGGATGCGACGGTTGGGTCCGACTTCCGTTCCGGGCCTATTCAGCAGACCGGGCGCGAGCTGGACGTCGCCGTGCAGGGCGATGGCTGGATTGCAGTCGAACGCCCCGACGGTACCGAGGCATACACCCGGCATGGCAGTCTCCGGCTGAATGAAAACGGCGTGCTGCAGACGCAAAGTGGCTTGAACGTGATGGGTGACGGCGGCCCGATCACCATCCCGCCCGACGTGGCTGTTTCGATTGCAAAGGACGGCACGGTCTCTACTATCGACCAGACCTCCACGCCTCCCGTGGTTACTGCATTGGCACGCATCAAGCTGGTCAATCCGCCGACAGAAACCCTTGTCCGCGGCGGGGACGGCCTGTTTAGCGTCAATGACGGCAACCCCGCGGATGCAGATGCCAATGTGGCGCTGCTGGGCGGCGCTCTCGAAGGCAGCAATGTCAACGTGGTTGATTCCATGGTGAACATGATCAGCCTGGCGCGCCAGTTCGAGATGCACATGAATATCCTTAAAAACGCGGAGAGCAACGAGGCCAAGGCCAACGAGTTCCTCTCTCTACGATAACTATCCGAATTGAAGTGCCGTGAAGTGCGGCGGCTGATGAAACAAGATCTCTTTAGGGGAAAGAAATGATCCGTTCACTATGGATTGCCAAAACCGGTCTGGATGCGCAGCAGACGCAGATGGACGTCATTTCCAATAACCTTGCCAATGTGGGTACCACCGGCTTCAAGCGTTCCCGTGCGGTATTCGAGGATCTGCTGTACCAGACCATGCGCCAGCCTGGTGCCCAGTCGTCGCAGCAGACACAATTGCCTACCGGCCTGCAGATCGGCACCGGCGTGCGCCCTGTGGCCACCGAGCGAATTCATACGCAAGGCAATCTGAATGAGACGGGTAACGAAAAAGACGTGGCGATTCAGGGGGCGGGCTTTTTCCAGGTCATGCTGCCGGACGGGACCGCGGCGTACACCCGCGACGGAGCATTCCAACTCGATAACCAGGGACAGCTCGTGAACTCCAGCGGTTTTGTCGTGCAACCCGCGATCACGATCCCGGCAGATGCGCAAAGCCTGACGATCGCGCGTGACGGTACCGTATCGGTAAAGCTGCCGAATGCAACCGAGCCGGTTCAGGTGGGCACCCTGCAGCTGACGACTTTCATGAATCCGGCCGGTCTCGAAAGCAGGGGCGAAAACCTGTATGTCGAGACGGTGTCTTCCGGCACGCCCAATACCAACACGCCAGGTTCCAATGGCGCAGGCCTGCTCTTGCATAAGTACGTCGAGACGTCGAACGTCAATGTGGTCGAGGAAATGGTAAGCATGATTCAGACCCAGCGCGCGTATGAAATCAACAGCAAGGCGATTACGACCTCCGATCAAATGCTGCAGCGGCTGACGCAGTTGTAATCGCAGGAAGGCTGTAATGAAGAAAGGTGTTTTCGCCGTCGTGATCGCCGTTCTGGTCGGCCTTGCCGGATGTAGCACGGTGCCGGATACGATCACCGTGCAGCCGCCGAATGTCAGATCGCAGCCTGCTGCTGCGGTCGCGCCGCCGACCAGCGGTGCCATTTTCCAGGCATCCGCCTACCGACCCATGTTCGAGGATCACCGCGCACGCATGGTCGGCGATACGCTGACGGTGACAATCAACGAGAGAACCTCCGCCGGCAAGGAGGCGGAAAGTTCGGCGAACCGGTCCGGATCAGTTTCCGCTACTGCCCCGAATGTGTTTGGGTTGGTCCCGGGCATCACACGCAAGTTGGGAGCGAGCGCTTCCGCGTCGGGCGAGTATGAGGACGAGGCGTCCGTCAATTCCAGCAATACCTTCAGCGGAACATTGACGGTAACGGTGATCGACGTGCTCCCGAACGGCAATCTGGTCGTGAGCGGAGAAAAGCAGGTTGCGCTGGACAAGGGCGTGGAATTCGTTCGCTTTTCCGGCGTCGTCAATCCCACGACGATTCGCGCCGGGAATACCGTTTCCTCGACGCAGATTGCGGACGTGAGAGCCGAATACCGCACCAACAGCCATATCGACAAGGCGCAGATGATGGCCATGTTGACACGCTTCTTCCTCAGCGTTCTGCCGTTCTGATCCTGTGGCTATCATGAATATCACCATGTCTGCTCCCCTGAAACTGATCACGACATTGTTCCTGTGCGTCGGCACATTGCTGGCTCCGGTTGCCGCACAGGCAGAGCGCATCAAGGACATCGCCAGCATCCAGGGCGTGCGCCAGAACCAGTTGATCGGCTATGGTCTGGTGGTCGGCCTTGATGGTAGCGGCGACCAGACCACGCAGACGCCGTTTACCGTGCAGAGCGTGGTCAGCATGCTGCAGCAGATGGGCGTGAATTTGCCGCCTGGCGTCAGCCTGCAGTTGAAGAATGTCGCCGCGGTGGTTGTGACGGCATCATTGCCGGCGTTCGCGCAGCCCGGACAGACGCTGGATGTGACGGTTTCCTCCATGGGTAATGCAAAAAGCCTGCGCGGCGGCACCTTGCTGATGACGCCGCTAAAGGGCGCTGACGGGCAGATCTATGGCATCGCCCAGGGCAATGTGGTGGTGGGCGGTGTCGGTGCTTCGGCCAACGGCAGCAAGACGCAGGTCAACCACCTGAGCGTGGGACGTATTTCAGCGGGTGCGACAGTGGAGCGCTCCGTGCCGATCGCGTTGGGGCAGGGGGATGCGATCCATCTGGAATTGAACGATACCGATTTTTCCACCGCCAGCAAGGTGGTCGATGCAATTAATAGCCGCTTCGGACAGGGTACTGCAGCGGCGCAGGACGGGAGAGTCATTCGCGTGCGTGCGCCCTTGAACCCCAATGAGCGGGTATCTTTCATCGGGGCCTTGGAAAGCATGAGCGTCACGCCGGCGCAGATGGCCGCGAAGGTGATTCTTAACGCGCGCACCGGTTCGGTCGTGATGAACCAGGCGGTGACGCTGGATAGCTGCGCGGTATCGCATGGCAACCTGTCGGTCGTGATCAATACCGAGCCGGTCATCAGTCAGCCGGCACCGCTGTCCGGCGGTCAGACCGTAGTGACCCAAGCGTCGCAGATCGACATCAAGAAGGAGCCAGGCCAGGTACTGATGTTGAAGCAAGGCGCGTCGCTCGCCGATGTGGTTAAGGCGCTCAACGCCATCGGCGCCACACCGCAAGACTTGGTGGCGATACTGCAGGCGATGAAGGCAGCTGGATCGCTGCGCGCCGAACTTGAAGTGATCTGAACGCGATGGTTAGTCCAATTAATTCCGCTGACAATCTCGCCATTGATTCGAAAGGGCTTGACTCGCTGCGGCGATCTGCACGGGAGAACTCTCCCGAGGCGCTGAAGACGGCAGCGAAACAGTTCGAAGCTCTGTTCCTGAACATGGTCATGAAGAGCATGCGCGAAGCCACGCCACAGGAAGGCATCTTCGATAACGATCAAAGCCGCATGTACACCTCGATGCTAGATCAGCAGCTCAGTCAGCATCTGTCCAATCGGGGTGTCGGCCTGGCAGATGTGCTGATCCAGCAAGTGTCACGCACGCTTGCTCCACAAGGCGTACCGGATGGTGATGCATCCCTCCCACAGATTTACGAAACCCCGAGTGTCGAGGTACGCAAATCCAATCCCTGGCACCCGGCCGCGCTGCAGCCCGCAGGAGTTCCGGCTGCCGGCGTAAAAGCCGATTCCTCGCAGCCTGCGCATGTTCAAACCTTCCTGGATCG
>JAEZVM010000058.1 GCA_023420795.1 Pseudomonadota bacterium | reverse complement strand
CAGTGATGGATGGCGCCACGTTCAACGGCACCATCTATAACTGGATGACGGTGATGGGGCTCAAGCTGGAAATCGGCTTCCAGGTCGACAGCCTGACCGCCATGATGATGTGCGTGGTGACCTTCGTGTCGCTGATGGTCCATATCTACACGATCGGCTACATGGCGGAAGACGAAGGCTACAATCGCTTCTTCTCCTATATCTCGCTGTTCACGTTCTCGATGCTCATGCTCGTCATGAGCAACAACTTCCTGCAGCTGTTCTTCGGCTGGGAAGCGGTCGGCCTGGTGTCTTATCTGCTGATCGGTTTCTGGTACACGCGTCCGACCGCGATTTACGCCAACATGAAAGCCTTCCTTGTGAATCGCTTCGGTGACTTCGGCTTTATCCTCGGTATCGGCCTGCTGTTGGCATATGCGGGCTCCATGAATTACACAGAAGTCTTTGCCAAAAAAGACGAGCTCGCAAAGTTGATGTTGCCAGGGACTGACTGGATGCTGCTAACGGTTGCTTGCATTTGCCTGTTCATCGGTGCGATGGGTAAGTCGGCGCAGTTCCCGCTGCATGTCTGGCTGCCGGATTCCATGGAAGGTCCGACGCCGATTTCTGCGCTGATTCACGCCGCAACCATGGTTACTGCAGGCATCTTTATGGTAGCGCGTATGTCGCCGCTGTTCGAACTGTCGGATACCGCGCTGTCGTTCGTACTGGTTATCGGTTCGATTACCGCGCTGTTCATGGGCTTCCTCGGCGTTATCCAAAACGACATCAAGCGCGTGGTCGCTTATTCGACGCTGTCGCAGCTCGGCTACATGACGGTTGCGCTCGGTGCCTCTGCCTATTCGGTCGCGGTGTTCCATCTGATGACCCACGCCTTCTTCAAGGCGCTGTTGTTCCTTGCTGCGGGGGCAGTCATCATTGGCATGCATCATGATCAGGACATCCGCAACATGGGTGGTCTGCGCAAATACATGCCGATCACCTGGATTACGTCGCTGCTCGGATCGCTGGCGCTGATCGGCATGCCGTTCTTCTCTGGCTTCTATTCGAAAGACAGCATCATCGAAGCGGTGCATGAAGTGAACATCGCTGGTGCAGGATTTGCAAACTTTGCGGTGATGGCAGGCGTGTTCATTACAGCCTTCTATTCATTCCGCATGTATTTCCTCGTGTTCCATGGCGAGGAGCGTTTCGGCAAGGCGCACGATGTGCATCAAGACCATAGCCATGACGAGCATAGCGATGAAGCTCATCACGGCCTTGGCCCGGGCGAGAAACCGCATGAGGCACCGTGGGTGGTGACCGTGCCGCTGATGCTGCTGGCGATTCCGTCGGTGATTATTGGCTTCATCACCATCGGCCCGATGCTGTTCGGTGATTTCTTCAAGGACGTGATCTTTGTCAGCGACGCTCATCCGGCGATGGCTGCGCTGACTGAGAAGTTCCATGGCGCCACCGCGATGGCTTTGCATGGCTTTATGACTCCGGTGTTCTTCCTTGCGGCAGCAGGCGTGGTTTCGGCTTACTACTGCTACATGGTGAATCCGAAGGTGCCGGCTTGGTTCTACAGCAAGTTCCACGCGATTTATACGCTGCTGGATAACAAGTACTACATGGACAAGTTCAATGAGGTCGTGTTCGGCAAGGGAGCGCAGTTGCTCGGCGGCGGACTGTGGAAGGTCGGTGATCGCACGCTGATCGACGGTTTGATCGTGAACGGCAGTGCAAAAGTGGTGGGATGGTTCTCGGCAGTGATCCGTCACTTCCAGACCGGCTACATCTACCACTACGCATTTGTAATGATTCTCGGTGTGCTTGGTTTCCTGATTTATTTCATGCCGTTTCCTTCGTTTGCCAAATAAGTTGGCGAAGTAGAGCAAATAACAATCATGATGCAGTCAACTTTCCCTCTTTTGAGCCTCGCGATCTGGTGTCCGATCGTGTTCGGTCTGGTCGTTCTGGCAGTCGGTCGCGACGACAATCCCGCACTGGTGCGTTTCCTGGCACTGATTGGTTCAATCATCAGCTTCCTCGTCACCTTGCCGCTGATTACCCAGTTCGACAAGGCTGCGCACGGCATGCAGTTCGTAGAAAAGGCCGCCTGGATCGATCGCTTCAATGTCAATTATCTGCTGGGTGTTGACGGAATATCGGTCTGGTTCGTGTTGCTGACGGCTTTCATCACGATCATCGTTGTCATCGCCGGCTGGGAAGTCATTGAGAAGCGTGTCGCTCAGTACATGGGTGCGTTCCTGATCCTTTCCGGCCTGATGGTCGGCGTCTTCTGCGCACTCGACGGCCTGCTGTTCTACGTATTCTTCGAAGCGACGCTGATCCCGATGTTTATCATCATCGGCGTCTGGGGCGGCCCGAACCGCGTGTATGCAGCGGTCAAGTTCTTCCTCTATACCCTGCTTGGTTCGCTGCTGACTCTGGTTGCAATCCTGTACCTGTACTTCAAGTCGGGCGGCAGCTTCGACATTCTGACCTGGCACAAGCTGCCTCTGCCGCTCGATGTGCAGATCCTGATCTTCTTCGCGTTCCTGATGGCGTTTGCGGTCAAGGTGCCGATGTGGCCGGTCCATACCTGGTTGCCGGATGCGCACGTCGAGGCTCCTACCGGTGGTTCCGTCGTGCTGGCAGCGATCATGCTGAAGCTCGGCGCGTACGGTTTCCTGCGGTTCTCGCTGCCGATCGCTCCTGACGCCAGCCATTCGCTCTCCGGTTTCATCATTGCCCTGTCCCTGATCGCAGTCATCTATATCGGCCTCGTCGCGTTGGTGCAGGCAGACATGAAGAAACTGGTTGCATATTCTTCGATTGCGCATATGGGCTTCGTGACGCTCGGTTTCTTTGCGTTCAATGACATGGCCGTACAGGGCGGTATCGTGCAAATGATCTCGCACGGCTTCGTTTCGGGGGCGATGTTCCTCTGCATCGGCGTGCTGTATGACCGTATGCATTCCCGTCAGATTGCTGACTACGGCGGCGTGATCAATACCATGCCGCGGTTCGCTGCGTTCTTTGTACTGTTCTCGCTCGCGAACTGTGGCCTGCCTGCGACGTCCGGCTTCGTTGGTGAGTTCATGGTCATTCTCGGTTCTATCCAGTACAACTTCTGGATCGGTCTGCTTGCTGCAACGGCCCTGATTTTCGGCGCGGCGTATTCCCTGTGGCTGGTCAAGCGCGTGGTATTCGGTGCCGTCACCAATGATCATGTGGCGCAACTCCAGGATCTCAATGGCCGTGAGTTCTTTATGTTGGGCCTGCTGGCCATCGCAGTGATTGCAATGGGTGTATATCCGGCGCCGTTCACCGATGTGATGCAGACTTCGGTCGCCGATCTGCTCAAGCACGTCGCCGTGTCCAAAGTAAATTAAGAACGAGCCGGTGAACGACTACGTGAACGCAAATTAGCGACGACAAGATGGATAACCTGAATCTGGTCCCGGCCTATCCGGAAATTTTCCTGGTGATTGCGACGTCTGCAATCCTGTTGATCGACATGTTCCTGTCAGATGCCAAGCGCCATATCACTTATGCGCTGTCGATCGGCGCGCTGCTCGTCTGTGCAGCGCTGAGCATCGCCGATTTCAATAGCCCGACGGTATACACCTTCAATAACATGTTCGTGTCGGATTCGATGTCGAACCTGTTGAAGATATTCTCGTACCTGGCAGTCGGCCTGACGCTGGTCTATTCGAGGCAGTATGCGACCGACCGCGCCATGCTCGGCGGCGGCATGCTGGGCGGCGAGTTTTATGCGCTGGCGCTGTTCTCGCTGATCGGCCAGATGGTGATGATCTCGGGGAACAACTTCCTGGTCATCTATCTCGGCCTCGAACTGATGTCCCTCTCCCTGTATGCATTGGTTGCGCTGCGTCGCGGTAGCTCGGTATCGACGGAAGCCGCAATGAAGTATTTTGTGCTCGGCGCGCTCTCATCCGGTTTCCTGCTGTACGGGATTTCGATGCTGTACGGTGCAACGGGTTCGCTCGACTTGACTGAAGTCGCGAGGGCGACTGCATCAGGTACGGTGAACAAGACTGTGCTCGTGTTCGGCGTGGTGTTCGTCGTTGCCGGGTTGGCGTTCAAGCTCGGTGCAGCTCCTTTCCACATGTGGGCACCGGACGTCTATCAGGGTGCACCTACGGCCGTAACTCTGCTGTTGGGCGGTGCGCCCAAACTGGCGGCATTCGCAATCTGCATCCGCTTGCTGGTTGAGGGCTTGTTCCCGCTGGCGATCGACTGGCAGCAGATGCTGACGATCCTTGCAGTACTGTCGATGGCAGTCGGTAACATCACCGCAATCGTGCAGACCAACCTGAAGCGGATGCTGGCATATTCCACCATCGCCCAGATGGGCTTCATGCTCCTCGGCCTGCTGTCTGGGGTGGTGAATGGAGATGTTGCTTCTGCTGGCAATGCATACAGCTCCGCACTGTTCTATGCAATTACCTACGTTCTGACCACCCTCGGCACATTCGGCGTGATCATGCTGTTGGCACGGTCCGGATTCGAGGCTGAGAACATCGATGACTTCAAGGGACTGAACCAGCGCAGCCCGTGGTTCGCATTTGTCATGCTGGTGCTGATGTTCTCGCTCACGGGTATCCCGCCTGCTGTCGGCTTCTACGCCAAGCTGGCGGTATTGCAGGCAGTGTTGGCAACAGGCCAGGTATGGCTGGCTGTGGTCGCGGTGCTGCTGTCGCTGATTGGTGCGTTCTACTATCTGCGCGTGGTCAAGGCCATGTACTTCGACGAACCCGTCGATACGACGAAGATCGTCGCCAGCGGCGACATGCGCGTGACACTGAGTCTCAATGGCTTGGCCATTCTTTTGCTTGGCATACTGCCGGGCCCGTTGATGGCTATCTGCGCGACTGCCATTGTCAAGACGCTCGCAACCTAAGCTAGTCCGGAGTTGATACTTCGGTGGATGTTTCTCTATCGAGCTGGTTCGTGATTCTGTTGGCGGCTTTTGCCGCCAACATGCCATTCATCAACGAACGGCTATTCCTTTTGATTCCCATCGGGCGACCGGTCAAACCTGTCTGGATCCGCTTGCTGGAGCTGACGCTTCTCTATCTTCTAGTTCGCGGCGTTGCCTACCTGCTGGAGGCCCGGGTTGGCAATGCATTCTCCCAGGGCTGGGAGTTTTACGTCATTACCATCTGCCTCTTTCTCGTTCTGGCCTTTCCGGGATTCGTTCTCCGGTATCTGCGCAAGCACCACGGCTAATCTGCTCAAATGCCATCGTTTCCCGGACGGTAGAATAGACGCTTTTATTTGCCACTTGGAGCCGACACGTGGATTTGCATCTGAAAGAACACAAGGTCGACAGCGAGACCGCGTACGAAGGACACTTCCTGAAAATCCAGCGCGATACGGTGCGCCTACCGGACGGTAAACATTCAACGCGCGAATACATAAAGCATCCTGGAGCAGTTGTCATTCTTCCTGTGTTCGATGATGGTTCTGTTCTGCTGGAACGCCAGTTTCGCTATCCGTTGCAGCAGGTCTTTATAGAATTTCCCGCTGGTAAAATCGACCCGAACGAAGATCCGCTGGATTGTGCAAAGCGTGAGCTGCTCGAAGAGACCGGCTATACGGCTACGGAATGGCAGTTTGTCTGTACCATCCATAACGCGATCGCCTATTCGGACGAGCATCTCGACATTTTCCTCGCACGCGGGTTGACGGCCGGCGAGCGGCAATTGGACGATGGAGAATTCCTGGAGACGTTCAAGGCCTCCGTTCCGGATATGTTGAACTGGATAAAGGAGGGGCAGATTACCGATGTAAAGACCGTAATCGGCGCATTCTGGCTGGAGAAGATTTTGGCCGGAAATTGGACGCCGTAACGGCGGAGCCAAAAAAAGAGCCGCAGTTGCGGCTCTTTTTGTTTTACATGTTCGGATAATTCGGTCCGCCGCCGCCTTCCGGCGTGACCCACACGATGTTCTGCGTCGGATCCTTGATGTCGCAGGTCTTGCAGTGCACGCAGTTCTGCGCGTTGATCTGCAGGCGATCCGCGCCACTGTCGGTCTTGACGAACTCATAGACACCAGCCGGGCAGTAACGCTGTTCCGGCCCGGCATATTTCGCCAGGTTGATGTTGACCGGCACGCTGGCGTCCTTCAGCGTCAGATGAACCGGCTGTTCTTCTGCATGGTTGGTGTTCGAGATGAACACAGACGACAGGCGGTCGAAGGTGATCTTCCCATCTGGCTTCGGATAAGCGATCGGCTGGAAGTTCGATGCCGGCTTCAGGCACTCGTTGTCCGCATGCTGGTGATGCAGCGTCCACGGCGCCTTGCCGCCGAACAGAACCTGGTCGATGCCGACCATCAGTGTGCCGGTATACAGCCCTTTGGCCATCCATGGCTTGAAGTTGCGCGCCTTGTACAGTTCTTCATGCAGCCAGGACTTCTCGAACGCGGCCGGGAATGCCGTGAGTTCGTCGTACTGACGATTGGCGCCGAGCGCATCGAATGCTGCTTCCGCGGCCAGCATGCCGGTTTTCATGGCGGCGTGGCTGCCCTTGATGCGGGAGGCGTTCAGGAAGCCGGCGTCGCATCCGATCAGCGCGCCGCCCGGGAAAGTCAGCTTCGGCAGCGACTGCAGGCCGCCTGCGGTGATGGCGCGGGCACCATAGGAAATGCGCTTGCCGCCCTCGAAGAACTTGCGGATTTCCGGATGCGTCTTGTAGCGCTGGAATTCCTCATACGGCGACAGGTAAGGATTCTCATACGCGAGGCCAACCACATAGCCAACTGCGACCTGATTGTTTTCGAGGTGGTACAGGAACGAGCCGCCGTAGGTGGAAGCGTCCAGCGGCCAGCCTGCGGTATGGATCACCAGGCCCGGCTGATGCATCTTGGGATCGATTTCCCACAGTTCCTTGATGCCGATGCCGTAAGTTTGCGGATCCTTGCCCTTGTTGAGGTCGAACTGCGTCATCAACTGCTTGCCGAGATGCCCGCGCGCGCCTTCGGCGAACAGTGTGTATTTCGCGTGCAGCTCCATGCCGAGCTGGAAGGAAGAGGTTGGATTGCCGTGGCGATCAACGCCCATGTTGCCGGTAGCGACGCCCTTCACCGAACCGTCGTCGTTGTACAGAATTTCAGCGGCCGGAAAGCCCGGGAAGATTTCCACGCCGAGCGACTCGGCCTGCTGGCCAAGCCAGCGCACCACATTGGCTAGCGAGATGACGTAGTTGCCGTGATTCTGAAAGCAGCCGGGCAGCATCCAGTTCGGCGTCCTGTAGGCCTTCGATTCGGTCAGGAACAGGAAGCGGTCTTCGCTGACCTCGGTGTCGAGCGGTGCGCCAAGCTCTTTCCAGTTCGGGAACAGTTCGGCCATCGCGATCGGATCCATGACAGCACCGGACAGGATGTGGGCGCCAACCTCGCTGCCTTTTTCCAGCACGCAGACCGACACCTCGTTGCCTTTTTCCGCTGCCAGCTGCTTGAGGCGGATCGCCGCCGACAAGCCGGCAGGGCCGCCGCCGACGATCACGACATCGTATTCCATCGCCTCGCGCGGGCCGTATTGTTCTAGGATGCTTGGGGTCTGCGTCATGGTCTCACCACCGTAAAATGATATTATCGAACGAACGTGCTAATTGTCGTGGATTTTGCTTGAGAATGCTAGACACGAGACTCTAAACACGTGTCTTGCGCGTAATCATAAACGTGACGAGTCTCGCTGCACAGTCGGTTGCGAGACAATACGGAGAAACGCATGAGTATCGAAACGAATTTTGAAGGAAAAATCGCACTGATTACTGGCGCATCAAGCGGGCTTGGTGCCCGTTTTGCGAAGGTGCTGGCCAAGGCCGGCGCGCAGGTGGTGCTGGCATCGCGCCGTACTGAACGCCTGAAGGAATTGCGTGCCGAAATAGAAGCCGATGGTGGTGCGGCACATGTGGTCGCATTGAATGTAATGGATTACGCGAGCATCAAGGCGGCTGTCGCTCATGCGGAAACGGAGGCCGGCCCGATCGATATCCTGGTGAACAATTCCGGCGTATCGACCACACAGCGTCTGGTTGACGTCACGCCGGAAGACTATGCCTTTGTGATGGATACCAATCAGCGCGGCGCATTCTTCGTCGCGCAGGAGGTAGGCAAACGCATGATCGCTCGCGCCAAGGGCGACCCGAAAAAGCAGCACCGGATCATCAATATCGCATCGGTCGCGGGATTGCGTGTGCTGCCGCAGATCGGCATATATTGCATGAGCAAGGCGGCGGTGGTGCATATGACGAAATCGATGGCCGTCGAATGGGGACGCTACGGCATCAACGTCAACGCCATTTGCCCGGGCTATATCAGCACCGAGATCAATGAAGCCTATTTCGAGACGGAGCAGGGGCATCATCTGATCAACATGCTTCCCCGCAAGCGCCTGGGGCAGCCGGAAGACCTCGATGGATTGCTCCTGCTGCTGGCTTCCGACGAGGCGCGCTTCATCAATGGCGCGATCATCGCCGCTGATGACGGGATGAGCGCCCAATAATGTTGAACTGCTTTACTGCTAAATGATTAATAAAAAACTCGTTCACACCATGCGCATGCCGATCCGTTGGGGAGACATGGACGCGATGGGACATGTCAACAACACGGTCTATTTCCGCTACCTCGAACAGGCGCGCATCGAATGGTTTACCGAAGCCGGCTGTGATCCCGATCCTGCAGGGGAAGGGCCGGTGATCATCAATGCGCACTGCACCTTCGTCAAGCAGCTGAAGTATCCGGGAGAGATCGAGATTCGCACATATGTGGGGCCACCCGGACGTTCCAGCTTTGAGACTTATCAGGAAATTCGCCGCGTGGATGAACCGGATCTCGTTTGCTCGGAAGGCGGAGCGAAGGTAGTCTGGGTTGATTTCCCTTCGGAGAAATCTGTGCCCCTACCGGAGCGCGTTCGCGCTCTGCTCGCCTCTTCAGACAGGTAAGGCCTGCTCAGGTCGTGATGCCGACCAGCCGGTGCACCAGTTCGCTGGAGGTCGCCGCCGAGAATTTGCGCATCAGCCTGGCGCGGTGCATTTCCACCGTGCGCGGGCTGAGGCCGACCTGACGGGCGATCAGCTTGCTGGTCTTCCCCTCGACCAGCAGCGCCGCGATTTCCCTCTCGCGCGGAGTCAATTCCGCCGTGACGGGGCGCTTTGCGCTCAAATCCTCGAAGGTCCAGATGCCTGCGGCATGCGGGTCATCATGGATCAAGGAGCGGCCGCTTACATGGCACCAGAATAGCTCCTGATTGGCACGCTTCATGATCCGCTCGTCGGAGTAATAACCGCTGGTGCTCATGATCGGAACAATGCGCGCGCCGGTGCGCTCGAATTCGTCCAGGGTCGGATAGAGTGCCTTGAATGACTGGCCGATGAGTTCGTCGGCGCGGTAGCCGAATATTCTTGCCAGGGCATCGTTACAGGCATGAATGACACGGTGCTGGGATACGCACATGCCAACCGGCGCCTGCCGAAAGATTGTCTCGTAGTCGATCGCTATTGGTGCGCTCATGGATTCGCGGGGGCGCTTTTTTATGGATAAGTTCGTATTTTTACGGTATTGCGCGGTCTAGTCCACCATCATATGCTGGCGAGCACATTAAAACAGCGTTTTACAGCCAATTTCCATAGGAAGAGGGGTCGATATGAATAAAGTTTACCCTGATGCCGCCAGCGCGCTGGCGGGCATCGTGAAGGACGGACAGACCATCGCCGTTGGCGGCTTTGGCCTGTGCGGCATTCCGGAGGCGCTGATCGCCGCCTTGCGGGATTCCGGCGTCAAGAACCTGACGGCGATTTCGAACAACGCCGGCGTCGATGGATTCGGGCTTGGGCAGTTGCTGACTACCCGCCAGATCAAGAAAATGATCTCGTCCTATGTGGGCGAGAACAAGGAATTCG
>JAEZVM010000015.1 GCA_023420795.1 Pseudomonadota bacterium | reverse complement strand
CCAGGGCGGCCATGTCGAATACTTCAAGTACATGATCGACCTGCTGAAGCAGCGCGGCGGCGCGCACGTCAAGGTGTTCGGCGGCGGCGGCGGCGTGATCGTGCCGTCCGAGATCGCCGACCTGCATACGTACGGCGTGGCGCGCATCTTCAGCCCGGAGGACGGCCAGCGCATGGGCCTGACCGGCATGATCCTGTCCATGATCCAGGAATGCGACGTGGATCTGTCGTCGTATGCGCCGACCACGCTCGACGCGCTGACCAAGGGCGACATGGTCGAGCGCCAGCGCCCGCTCGCGCAACTGATCACCGCACTGGAAAACGGCAAGGCCGACCCTGCGTTCAAGACGGAACTGCACAAGCTGGCCGATACCATCAAGACGCCGGTGTTCGGCATCACCGGTACCGGCGGCGCGGGCAAGTCCTCGCTCACCGACGAACTGATCCGCCGCATCCGCCTCGACCAAGACGACAGCCTGAACATCGCGCTGGTATCGATCGACCCGTCGCGCCGCAAGTCTGGCGGCGCGCTGCTCGGCGATCGCATCCGCATGAATGCGATCAATCCGTGGAACGGTCAGTCGCGTGTGTTCATGCGTTCGCTGGCGACTCGCGAAGCCGGTTCCGAGATCTCGCAGGCGCTGCCGGACGTGATCGCCGCCTGCAAGGTCGCCGGCTTCGATCTGGTGATCGTCGAAACCTCCGGCATCGGCCAGGGCGACGCCGCGATCGTGCCGCACGTGGATATGAGCATGTACGTGATGACCCCGGAATTCGGCGCTGCATCGCAGCTGGAAAAGATCGACATGCTCGACTTCGCCGACTTCGTCGCTATCAACAAGTTCGACCGCAAGGGCGCACAAGATGCGCTGCGCGACGTCGCGAAGCAGTACCAGCGCAACCGCGAAGCGTTCAACAAGAAGCCGGAGGAAATGCCGGTGTACGGCACGCAGGCATCGCGCTTCAACGACGATGGCGTGACCGCGCTGTACCAGGGCCTGCTGCCGAAACTGACGGAACTCGGCCTGAAGACCAAACCGGGCAAGCTGGCTCCGGTGAACGTGCGCTGCTCGTCCGGCAAGAATGCGATCGTGCCGCCGGCGCGCAGCCGCTATCTGGCCGAGATCGCCGATTCGGTGCGCGGCTATCACAAGAACACCGCAAAGCAGGTGAAGCTCGCGCGCGAGCGCCAGCAGCTGCAGGAGGCCAAGCGCATGGCCGCCGCCTGCAACAAGAGCGCGGATCTCGACGACTTGATCACCGAACGTGACAACGCGATGGATGGCGGCGCGAAGAAGCTGCTCGCGATGTGGCCGGACATGCAGGCCGCGTACGCCGGCGACGAGTACGTGGTGAAAATCCGTGACAAGGAAATCCGCACCCGTCTGACGCAGAAATCGCTGTCCGGCACGACGATTCGCAAGGTGTCGCTGCCGCGCTTTGAAGACCACGGCGAAATCCTGCGCTTCCTGATGGCGGAAAACGTGCCTGGCTCCTTCCCGTTCACTGCCGGCGTATTTGCATTCAAGCGCGAGAACGAAGACCCGACCCGCATGTTCGCGGGCGAAGGCGACGCCTTCCGCACCAACCGCCGCTTCAAGCTGGTATCGCAAGGCATGGATGCGAAGCGCCTGTCCACCGCGTTCGACTCGGTCACGCTGTACGGCGCCGACCCCGCACCGCGCCCCGACATCTACGGCAAGATCGGCAACTCCGGCGTGTCGATTGCGACGCTGGATGACATGAAGGTGCTGTACGACGGGTTTGATCTGTGCAATCCGGCAACCTCGGTGTCGATGACGATCAACGGCCCGGCGCCGTCGATCCTCGCGATGTTCATGAACACCGCGCTCGACCAGCAGCTCGACAAGTTCCGCGCCGATAACAAGCGTGAGCCGACCGACGATGAAGCGGCGAAGATCAAGGAATGGGTGCTGGAGAATGTGCGTGGCACCGTGCAGGCCGACATCCTGAAAGAAGACCAGGGCCAGAATACCTGCATCTTCTCGACCGAGTTCAGCCTGAAGGTGATGGGCGACATTCAGGAATACTTCGTACACAACCGTGTGCGCAATTTCTATTCGGTGTCGATCTCCGGCTATCACATCGCCGAAGCCGGCGCGAACCCGATCTCGCAGCTCGCGTTCACGCTGTCGAACGGCTTCACGCTGGTCGAAGCGTATTTGGCGCGCGGCATGCACATTGACGACTTCGCGCAGAACCTGTCGTTCTTCTTCAGTAACGGCATGGACCCGGAATACACGGTGCTGGGCCGCGTGGCGCGCCGCATCTGGGCAGTGGCGCTGCGCGACAAGTACGGTGCCAACGAGCGCAGCCAGAAGCTGAAGTACCACATTCAGACATCAGGCCGCTCGCTGCACGCGCAGGAAATCGACTTCAACGACATCCGCACCACGCTGCAGGCGCTGATCGCGATCTATGACAACTGCAACTCGCTGCACACCAATGCCTACGACGAGGCGATCACCACGCCGACCGATGAATCGGTGCGCCGTGCGCTGGCGATCCAGCTAATCATCAACCGCGAATGGGGTTTGGCGAAGAACGAGAACCCGAACCAGGGCTCCTTCATCATCGAGGAACTGACCGACCTGGTCGAGGAAGCAGTGCTGCAGGAATTCGAGCGCATCGCCGAGCGCGG
>JAEZVM010000008.1 GCA_023420795.1 Pseudomonadota bacterium | reverse complement strand
GAAAGCTATCTCCGCAATTTCATCGACCTGTTCCTGCACGGCCTGTTGAACGACAGCCCGGCGCCAATAAAATAACCGGACCCTCCATGCTCAAACGCCGCTCGTTCTGGATCGTTCTCGCCATCGGCCTGCTCGTGGCCGGCATCGCCTCCGGCGTGCTGAAAAAGCAGAAACCGGCTGCAGCCGCCCCGACCATCGCGCAGGCGCCGGCGGTGATGGAATTCCTCTCGAGCGACGTGACGCAGGTGCAGGTGCGCGACCTGCGCCGGCTGCTGCCGCTGACCGGCTCGCTGCGCGCCTTCCATCAGGCCAGCGTCAAGGCGAAGGTCGCGGGCGAGGTGCGCGAAGTGCTGGTGCGCGAAGGCGAAGCGGTCAAGGCCGGCCAGATTCTGATCCGGATGGATGCCAGCGACTATCAGGCACGCCTCGCTCAGGCGCAGGGATCGCTGGCTGCAGCACGCGGCCAGCTTGACATCGCCACCAAGGCGCGCGACAACAACAAGGCGCTGCTCGACAAGGGCTTCATCTCGAAGAATGCCTTCGACAATGCAGACAGCCAGTTCGCGATAGCCCGCGCCAATGTCGATTCCGCGCGCGGCGCGCTGGAAGTCGCGCAGAAGGCGCTGGCCGACACCGTGATCCGCGCACCGATTTCCGGTCTTGTCAGCAGCCGCTCGGTGCAGCCTGGCGAGAAAGTTTCCGCCGACAACCGGCTGCTCGATGTGGTCGATCTCGCGCAGATGGAACTGGAAGCTGCAGTGCCGGCCGCCGACATCATGCATGTCGCGCTCGGGCAGGAAGTGCAGGTGAAGGTCGAGGGCATGCCGCAGCCGTTCACCGGCAAGGTCGTGCGTATCAATCCTGCCACCCAAGCCGGCTCGCGCTCGATCATGACTTATATCCAGATCGACAATCCGCAAGGTGCGCTGCGCGTGGGCATGTTTGCCGAAGCGCAGCTGACGACGGAAAAGAAAGCCAGCGTGCTGACCGTGCCGCAGTCCGCGATCCGCAGCGACGCCGGCCATGCGTTCGTCTATGCAATCGAAGACAGCAAGCTGGTGCAAAAACCGGTCACGCTCGGTGCGTCCGGTAATGACGGCGACGGCAATGCAGTCGAAATTGTGCAGGGGCTGGACGGCGGCGCGCAAATCGTCCGGACCAATCTCGGCAATCTGCGCGCGGGCACCACGGTGAAGTTCGCGCAGGCAGGTAACTCCATCACCAGCGCCGCTACCGCCTCTGCTGCGGCAGGCAAGAAAGACTAAGCCCATGTGGTTTACCCGCATCAGCATCGGCAACCCGGTCCTGGCCACCATGATGATGATGGCCTTCGTCGTGCTCGGCCTGTTCTCTTATCAGCGGCTGCAGGTCGATCAGTTCCCGGACGTGACCTTCCCTGTCGTGGTGGTGCAGACCGACTATCCGGGCGCGTCGCCGGAAACCGTCGAATACGACATCACGCGCAAGGTCGAGGAAGCGGTCAACACCATCAACGGCATCAAGAACCTGTTCTCCCGCTCGTACGAAGGGAGCTCGGTCGTCATCATCGAGTTCGACTTGACCATCGATCCGTCGCAGGCCGCGCAGGATGTGCGAGAAAAGGTTGCGATGGTGAAGACGGTGTTCCGCAAGGAAGTCGAGGAACCGCGCGTGATGCGCTACGACCCAGCCGACCGGCCGATCCTCGCGATCTCGGTCACCAACGACGACAGCGTGCGCCAGCGCGACATGCGCGACCTGACGACGATCGCCGACCAGGTGGTGAAGAAGCGCCTCGAAAACGTGCGCGGCGTCGGCTCGGTGTCACTGGTAGGCGGCGTCAAGCGCGAGATCCAGATCTACGTGAAGCCGGGCGAGATGGAAGCGCTCGGCATCGGTATCGACCAGGTGATCAGTGCGCTGCGCAGCGAAAACCAGGAATTGCCGAGCGGCGCAATCCGCTCCTCTTCCGACGAGAAAGTGGTGCAGATCCAGGGCAAGGTGAAGGACCCGCAGGACTTCGGCCGCATCATCGTCGCCCGCCGCGGCGGCCAGCCGGTGCTGCTGTCGCAGATCGCCACCGTCGTCGATGGGCAGGAAGAACAGGAAAGCCTGGCGCTGTACAACGGCGAGCGCACGCTGGCGCTGGCCGTACTGAAGGCGCAGGGCCAGAACACGATCGACGTCGCCGACGGCATGAAGGCGGCGATCAAGGAACTCGAACCGCGCCTGCAGGCGCTGTATCCTGGCGTGAAGCTCGGCGTGATCCAGGACAGCTCGCGCCAGATCCGCACCGGCGTTGATAACGTGCGCCGCACGATGATCGAGGGCGCAGTGCTGACTATCGTGATCGTGTTCCTGTTCCTGAACTCCTGGCGCTCGACGGTGATCACCGGCCTGACGCTGCCGGTGGCGATCATCGGCACCTTCCTGTTCATGTACATCTTCGGCTTCACGATCAACATGATCACGCTGATGGCGCTGTCGCTCTGCGTGGGCCTGCTGATCGACGATGCGATCGTGGTGCGAGAGAACATCGTGCGCCATGCCGGCATGAAAGTGCATGGAAAGTACAAGACGCACAAGGCAGCAGCTCTGGAAGGCACGGCGGAAATCGGGCTGGCGGTGCTGGCGACCACCTTCTCGATTGTCGCAGTGTTTCTGCCGGTCGGTTTCATGGGCGGCATCATCGGCCGCTTCTTCCACCAGTTCGGCATCACGGTCACAGCGGCGGTGCTGATCTCGATGTTCGTGTCGTTCACGCTCGACCCCATGCTGTCGTCGGTATGGCCGGACCCGGATACGCATGGCGAAAAAGGCACGCACAAAAATCTTTACGACAAGACCGTCGGCCGCGTGCTCGC
>JAEZVM010000382.1 GCA_023420795.1 Pseudomonadota bacterium | reverse complement strand
TGACGATGTCCGACAGCGACGAGCCTGCCTGCGGCTCCGACAGGCACATGGTGCCGAAGAAGCGACCTTCCATCATCGGCTTCACGAAAGTTGCTATCTGTTCCGGCGTTGCGCATTTGAGCAGCGTGTTGGCGTTACCAATGGTGAGGAAGGGATAAGCGGAGGTGCCGACGTTGGCGCCCTTGAAGTAGGCAAAACCCGCTTTTTCTATGACGCACGGCAGCTGCATGCCGCCGAAGTCGTAATCCTGGCCAGCGGCCATCAGGCCTGCGTCGCAGAAGGCCTTCAGCGCAGTCTTCACTTCCGGGTTGATGTGGACCTTATCGCCGTCGAAATGCGGTTCCTGCTGGTCGTTCTGCTTGTTATGCGGCGCAAACAGGTCGGTCGCGATCTGTTCGCAGGTATCCAGCGCCGCGTTGAAGGTTTCGCGCGTATGGTCGGCATAGCGTTGGCGCTTGGTCAACTCTTCGGCGTTCAGCAGTTCATACAGCATGAACTCCAGGTCACGACGTGAAACGATTTTCGATTGCATGGCAAACCTCGCATATGCGGCGTGCGCCGCATGCATGATCAAACAGTGAAATAAGACAGACGGACGTCGAACGGCGTCTATAAAAACATGGGCGCTTGCGGCGCCCATGTTTTCAATTAAACGACTTCGAACAGGCCGGCAGCGCCCTGGCCGCCGCCGATGCACATCGTGACGACCACGTACTTCGCGCCGCGGCGCTTGCCCTCGATTAGCGCATGGCCGGTCAGGCGCGCGCCGGACACACCGTACGGATGGCCGACCGCAATCGCGCCGCCATTGACGTTCAGGCGATCCATCGGAATGCCGAGCTTGTCGGCGCAATACAGCACCTGCACCGCGAATGCTTCATTCAGCTCCCACAGGCCGATGTCTTCAACCTTCAGACCGGTCTTCTTCAGCAGCTTCGGAATCGCGAATACCGGGCCGATGCCCATCTCGTCCGGCTCGCAGCCGGCCACCGCAAAGCCGCGGAAGACGCCGAGCGGCTGCAGGCCCTTCTGTTCGGCGATCTTGCTGTTCATGACGATCGCTACCGAAGCGCCATCGGAGAACTGGCTGGCATTGCCGGCGGTGATCACACCGCCCGGGACCGCGGTACGAATTTTCGACACGCCTTCGAGCGTGGTGTCGGCACGAATACCTTCGTCGGCGGAGATCGTCACTTCGCGCGTGACCAGCATGCCGCTTTCCTTGTCGGCCACGCCCATCACGGTGGTCATCGGCACGATCTCGTCGTTGAACTTGCCGGCCGCCTGCGCGGCAGCAGCGCGCTGCTGGCTTTGCACGCCATATTCGTCCTGGCGATCCTTGCCGATGTTGTAACGCTTGGCGACGTTCTCGGCGGTCTGCAGCATCGGCCAGTAGATTTCCGGCTTGTTCGCCTTGAGCCACGGATCCATGATCATGTGCATGTTCATTTCCTGCTGCACGCAGGAGATCGACTCGACGCCGCCCGCCGCATAGATATCGCCTTCGCCAGCGATGATGCGCTGTGCGGCAGTAGCGATGGTCTGCAGGCCGGAAGAGCAGAAGCGGTTGATGGTCATGCCGGCGGTGGAGACCGGGCATCCGGCGCGCAGCGCGATCTGGCGCGCGATGTTGCTGCCGGTCGCGCCCTCCGGATTGGCACAGCCCATGATGACGTCTTCCACCTCGCCCGCATCGATCTTCGCGCGTTCGATCGCGGCTTTCAGCACATGGCCGCCCATGGTCGCGCCATGGGTCATGTTGAAGGCGCCCTTCCAGGATTTGGCCAGGCCGGTACGGGCGGTGGATACGATGACGGCATCAGTCATTTATGGCTCCTTGAGTTGAATTGTTGATGTCCGGGTCGAAGTCCGGACCGGTTATGGGCAAATCAGACAGTGCGAAACGAGAATATCACATTTTTAGCACGATCGTTCGCAAAAATGGAAGCCACCTGCAGACGGTCAACGCCAACGATTTTTCGGTACAAAAACAACTATTTTACGGTTATCAATTGTGTAAGTTTTTGTAAGTTTGGAGCAAGCCTGCCGTAAGGTTTGCGTCGCACACTGGGTTCAAATGTGTAAATCCTTTGCACATTGATATTAAATATTATTCAAGGAGACAAGCATGGCGACAGTACAAACTGCGACTGCACGCGGCATGACGGCAGAGGAGCGGAAAGTCATTTTCGCTTCCTCGCTAGGTACCGTGTTCGAATGGTACGACTTTTATCTATACGGCTCGCTGGCCGCGATTATCGCGAAGCAGTTCTTTGCCGGCACCGACCCCAACACGGCGTTCATCTTCGCGCTGTTGGCGTTTGCGGCAGGCTTCATCGTACGTCCGTTCGGGGCACTGGTGTTCGGCCGCCTCGGCGACATGATCGGCCGTAAATATACCTTCCTGGTCACGATCCTCATCATGGGTATCTCGACCTTCATCGTAGGCCTGTTGCCCAACTATGCTTCCATCGGCATCACTGCGCCGATCATCCTGATCTCGCTGCGTATTCTGCAGGGTCTGGCGCTCGGCGGCGAGTACGGCGGCGCTGCAACTTACGTTGCAGAACACGCACCGCACGGCAAGCGCGGCGCATTTACCGCGTGGATCCAGACCACCGCGACGCTGGGCCTGTTCCTGTCGCTGATGGTGATCCTCGGCACCCGCACCGCCGTCGGCGAAGAAGCCTTTGCCGACTGGGGCTGGCGCGTTCCGTTCCTGGTCTCCGTGTTCCTGCTGGCCATTTCGGTATGGATCCGCCTGTCCATGAACGAATCGCCTGCCTTCGCCAAGATGAAGGCAGAAGGTAAAACCTCCAAGGCGCCGCTGACCGAATCCTTCGGCCAGTGGAAAAACCTGAAGATCGTCATCCTGGCACTCGTCGGCCTGACTGCCGGCCAGGCTGTGGTCTGGTACACCGGCCAGTTCTATGCGTTGTTCTTCCTGACGCAGACGCTGAAGGTAGATGGCGCGACGGCCAACCTGCTGATCGCCGCCTCGCTCGTGATCGGTACACCGTTCTTCATCGTGTTCGGCGCACTGTCCGACAAGATTGGCCGCAAGCCGATCATCCTCGGCGGCTGCCTGATTGCTGCGGTAACCTACTTCCCGATCTTTAGCGCGCTGACCCACTACGCCAACCCGGCTCTGGAACAAGCGATCAAGAGCTCGCCGGTGGTGGTGACCGCCGATCCGGCCGACTGCCAGTTCCAGTTCAACCCGACTGGCACGAAGAAGTTCACTTCTTCCTGCGATATCGTGAAGGCGAAACTGGCTGCAGCTTCGGTGAACTACACCAACGAAGCAGCCGCTCCGGGCACGCTCGCCACCGTCAAGGTCGGCGACACGGTCATCCAGTCGTATAACGCTGCCGGCCTGTCGAAGGAAGATGCGGCTGCCAAGGAAAAGGCATTCGCGAAGGAACTGGGCGACGCCATCAAGGCCGCCGGCTATCCGACCAAGGCTGATCCGGCACAGATGAACAAGGGCATGGTCCTCGTTCTCCTGACCATCCTGGTGCTCTACGTGACCATGGTCTATGGTCCGATCGCCGCGATGCTGGTTGAAATGTTCCCGACCCGTATCCGCTACACCTCGATGTCCCTGCCGTACCACATCGGTAACGGCTGGTTCGGCGGCCTGCTGCCGACCACCTCGTTCGCGCTGGTCGCGTTCAAGGGCGACATCTACTACGGCCTCTGGTATCCGATCGTCATCGCCATGATCACCTTCGTGGTCGGCATGCTGTTCGTGAAGGAAACCAAGGATAAGGACATCTACGCAGCAGATTAAAAGGCTAATCGTCCCAGGCGGTACCTTCGGGTATTCCTGGTTTTCAAGCCGCCAGATTCGTCTGGCGGCTTTTTTTATTTTCCCTTCTTATTTCCCTTTTCCAGTCACTCTCCGGCGATGCGCGCTCTGCTAAGATTGGCGCACACTTCCATTGTCTAATTTCGCTCCGCCAGCCATGAAAACACCTTCCCGCCTGGGCACGCCCTTATCTTCTTCCGCCGTCAAGGTCATGTTGCTGGGCTCCGGCGAACTGGGAAAGGAAGTCATCATTTCCCTGCAGCGCCTCGGCGTTGAAGTCATCGCGGTGGATCGTTATCCGAATGCGCCCGGCCATCAGGTCGCGCACCGGTCGCATGTCATCAACATGGCGGATGGCGCTGCCCTTGCGGCACTTCTCGAGCAAGAAAAGCCCGACCTGGTAGTGCCGGAAATCGAAGCGATTGCCACGCCAACCTTGCTTGAACTGGAAAAGGCCGGCAAGGCAACCGTGATACCGACTGCACGCGCCGCCTGGCTGACGATGAACCGCGAAGGTATCCGCCGCCTAGCGGCTGAAGAACTCGGTCTGCCGACGTCACCATACCGCTTCGCCGATAGCCTGGATGAATTGAAGGCCGCCTGCGATGCGGTCGGGTTCCCCTGTGTGGTAAAGCCGGTGATGTCCTCTTCCGGCAAGGGCCAGTCGAAGATCAACGGACCGCAGGAAATCGAAGCGGCATGGAACTACGCGGCTGCGGGAAGCAGAGTCGATGCAGGAAGAGTCATTGTTGAAGGCTTCATCGATTTCGACTACGAAATCACACAACTCACCGTCCGCGCGCTCGACCAGGATGGGCAGGTATCGACACATTTCTGCGAGCCGATCGGCCATGTGCAGGTGAAAGGCGACTATGTCGAATCCTGGCAGCCGCATCCGATGGCGTCAGCAGCGCTGGCGAAGGCGCGCGAGATCGCAAAGAAGGTAACGGATAATCTCGGCGGTCTCGGCATTTTCGGCGTCGAACTATTCGTCAAGGGTGACATGGTCTGGTTTTCCGAAGTTAGCCCGCGACCGCACGATACCGGCATGGTCACAATGGCCAGCCAGTGGCAAAGCGAATTCGAATTGCATGCGAAGGCGATTCTCGGCCTGCCGGTCAACGTGGCACTGAAGACGCCGGCGGCCTCCGCCGCCATCTATGGTCAGCATGAAGCGAAGGCGATCGCCTTTGAAGGCGTGGCCGACGCGCTCAGCGTGCCGGGCGCCGATATTCGCCTGTTCGGCAAGCCGGAGTCTTTCGCCCGCCGCCGCATGGGCGTGGCGCTGGCCGCCGCGAACGATATCGAAACCGCGCGCAGCCGCGCCAAGGAAGCGGCCTCGAAGGTGAAGCCGGTACTGGCTTGACGAGCGTCAGGGCGTGAGCGTCAGCACGCCCAGGCTATTTCTCTTCACCTCTTCGCGCCGCGTTTTCATTGGTATGTACTCGACCCGCGCCCAGCGTTGCGAGTAATTGCGGTATAGCGGCGAGAGCACATTGCCTGACTGCCCGGTCGAGTGCATGAACCGGGAATTTTCAAGGTCGGACAAGTCATACAGCGCCCGCAGGCTGGCTGCGTGGCGGTTCGCGAATGGTGATTTCTCATCACGCAGGTTGTGGCGGCCCACATTGACAGTAAAAGTGTCGCCGGGAGTAGGTACGCGGATATCGAAGAACGGAGCGAGCGCGGCCACCCTACCGAACGGGCGGTGCTCGGAGCGTGCAACATGCGCCTCGCCCCAGCGCCATGCCGCCATGTCCTTGCCATAACGCTGTTCCAGGTCGTCCAGCGCCGTTTCCAGCGAGGTGGCCAATACATCTGCGCAGCTTTGCGCCTTGTCCGATGCGCGGCTGACGTTCGCGCACCACCTGCCCTGCCCATCCTTGTCCTGCAGAACATTGACGGTCGAACGGTGAACATTGCGCTGCTCCCAGTAGTCCTTCATCAATGCATCCCCCAGTTCATCGCCGAAGATCGCATGCGATGCCGCACGCATCCATGCGGTGAAAATCAGCGGCTCAGCACGATCGGCATTCATTGAGCCACTCCATTTCTGCAGCCTACCCAGCGCCGCCCTGCCGCGCTCGGTACGGGGAACGGCCTTACGCAATACCGGCAATATCTCCTGAGCGGCCAGCGACACATGATCTTTCTGGATCGCGGCGAAGCTGTCCATGCTGTGCTTCGGTTTTGCATCCAGCAGTGCATCGATCCGGTTTGCGCGGTATGGCAGCGTCCATTCACTGGTCAGGAAATGCGGATAGTCCGGCCCGACGATCTTGTGGTTGGCCGTCATCAGCCGCTGCGATGGCGGGTTGTACTGGCGCGGCAGTTCGTCGAAAGGAATGAAACCTGTCCAGTCATAGCGGGCATCCCATCCCGGTGCTGGTGCCAAGCCCTTCAGGTCGTTACCCGGCGAGCGCACTGGCACACGCCCGGGTGCGATCAGGCCTATGTTACCGTCGATATCCGCATAGACGATGCTCTGCTGCGGCGCACCGAAATCTCTCGCAGCATCGAGAAACTGCTCCCAGTTCCGCGCACGATTGAGCTTCATCCCCGCCTGCAGCGTCAGGTCGTCCGGACGCAAGGCCGTCCACGCGAATGCGACCACATGTCTTTTCGCATCCAGCGGCGCCTTTTCCATGATGGGCAGCGCACCGGTAATTACCGGGCCGTGCTGCGTTTCCCTCACCTCGAGCGTCACGTCCGGCTGTCCCTTGATCTTGATGGTTTCCATGCGCACCGAAAAGTCGGCCCAGCCGTCCGGTGTCTGGTATTGCCTGTCATTGGCAGGGTTGACCCGCTCGATAAACAAGTCCTGCACATCCGGCGCGGTATTGGTGAAACCCCATGCGATCCTGTCATTACGGCCCAGTACGATTGCGGGTATGCCCGGCAGACTGGCGCCGATCACGTTCAATCCGGGTGCCGACAGATGCGCGAAGTACCAGAGCGCCGGCGCTGACAGGCCAAGATGAGGATCGTTCGCCAGCAATGGCTTGCCGGTTCCGGACAGCGCGCCGCCGACCACCCAGTTGTTGGAGCCCATGCCGTCGATATGGGACGGCGGCGCAATCGCGGCCACTGCCGCGAGCTGCCCGGTCGTGCCGGCCAGTTCTCGGTACAGTTTGGTGTAATCCTGCGTTTGCAGAACCGGATCGTCCGGATACGGCGCGAGGAATTCATTGATCTGCTGCAGCGAGAGCCGCTGCGCCATGCGCATGCGCAGCAGTTCCTGCGTCCAGTTCGCGCCGAGGTCCCATGCCATCATGGTCTGCCAGCCGATTGAATCGACCGGCTGCCATGGCGCGGGTGCCGGCGCGCCGGTAAGAAGAAATTCCGGCGGCAAGGGGCCGCTTCGGTTCGCCAGCCAGGCGTTGATGCCGCGCGCGTAGGCATCCAGCGCGGCGCGGGTATCCGGCGAAAGATTGGCGAGTATCTTTTCCGCGTTGCGTCGCACGCCGAGGGTGCGCAAGAATCGGTCGGCGTCGAGGACATTCGGACCGAGAATTTCCGCCATCGTTCCGGCTGGAATGCGCCGGTTCAGTTCCAGTTGCCAAAGGCGGTCCTGCGCATGCACGAAACCCAGCGCGAAGTAGGCGTCCTCCGCCGATTTCGCATAGATGTGCGGAATACCTTCCGCATCTCGAACGATTTCCACCGTCGCCTGGATGCCTTCGAGCCGCATGCTGCCGTCAATCTGCGGCTGGCTCGCGCTGCGATACCAGAGCATCGCCAGAATCAGCACCAGAAGCAGCAAAACCAAAACTGCCGCAACTTTTCTGAATATTCCAGTCATATTATTTTGCCCCTCCAACAAGTGCGCTGGAGGTTATCACAGGCTTATGAATGAAGATTGTCAGATGGTAAGATGTCGAATCGAACGCAGCCAAATCCTGGTTATCTTATGAAATTTGATGTCGCTATCGTCGGAAGCGGGCTGGCCGGCCTGTCGGTTGCCCTGCATCTCGCGCAAACACGCAAGGTAGTCATTGTTTCCAAGCGCAGCCTGCTCGACGGCGCCAGCAACTGGGCGCAGGGCGGCATTGCCGCAGTGCTCGATTCCCACGACAGCCATGAACAGCACATCGCCGACACACTGGTTGCCGGCGCCGGATTGTGCGATGAAGGCGCCACCCGCTACATCATCGAACACGGCCGCGCAGCCATCGAGTGGCTGATCCAGCAGGGCGTGCCCTTCACCCGCGACCCGAGCGCCGAGCTTGGCTACCATCTGACCCGCGAAGGCGGCCACAGCCAGCGCCGCATCATCCACGCCGCCGATGCGACCGGGCATGCGGTACAGGTAACGCTGGAGCAGAAGGCGCGCTCCCATCCGAACATCACGGTGCTGGAAAACCATTTCGCGATCGACGTCATTAAGTCGGACAAGCTGGGAAATGACACTGGTATTCCCTATTGCGTCGGCCTGTACGTACAGGATGTCAACACCGGCGAGGTGATGACGCTCGCCGCCGACCAGACCGTGCTCGCCACCGGCGGTGCCGGCAAGGTGTATCTCTATACGACCAACCCGGACACCGCGACCGGCGACGGCATCGCAATGGCATGGCGCGCCGGATGCCGGGTAGCGAACATGGAATTCATCCAGTTCCATCCGACCT